>CAIWLA010000187.1 GCA_903913345.1 uncultured Magnetococcales bacterium
CAAAGGGATCCTGAGCGGACCCCACCACCTCGATATCCTCATCCGATTCCAGGATCTGGGTCATTGTCTGCCGCACCACGGCGGAATCATCAATGATCAACACCCGAATTTTTGCCATCTTTACGAACCCCCTGTTTCCTTGGACTCTTGAATCTCGACATAACGGACCATCCTGGCCAAGTCCAGGAGCAAGGCCACCGTCCCGTCACCCAGAATGGTGGCCCCGGAAAACTCGTCCGAGTGTTGAAAACTCTCCCCCAGGTTTTTGATCACCGTCTGATGCTGACCAACGACGGTATCGAAGGCAAAACCGATGCGCTTGCCATCCACATTGGCAATGACAATCTGTTCGATGGTTGGCCGATCCCCCGGCATGTCAAACCGATCGCGAATGCGAATAAAGGGGACAATTTCGTCGCGCACATTGACAATATGGCGACCACGGGAGTTGGCAATATCCCTGGGCGACAGTTCGACACACTCTTCCACCGCCGCCAGGGGCAGGACAAAAAAGTCCTGGTTCACACTGACGAGCAACCCTTCGATAATGGCCAAGGTCAAAGGCAGCTTGAGGGTGATGACGGTCCCTTTGCCCAATTCGCTCTGGGTATCGATGGAACCCCGCAGGCTTTCGATGGATTTGCGCACCACATCCATCCCCACGCCCCGCCCGGAGACACTGGTCACCTTTTCGGCGGTGGAAAAACCGGCGGCAAAAATCAATTGAAAGGCCTCGTGGTCGGACAACACGGCATCCGCCGAGATGACCCCCTTTTCCACCGCCTTGCGCCGCAGCAGTTGGGGATCGAGTCCCTTGCCATCATCCTGCACCCGAATCAGTACGCTCGTCCCGGAGTGGACGGCGGAGAGATGGATCTGCCCAACCAGCGGCTTGCCGGTCGCCTGACGGACATCCGGTTTTTCGATGCCATGGTCGATGCTGTTTCGAATGATATGAACCAGTGGATCATTCAACTGGTCGATGACAGTTTTGTCCAGTTCCGTGTCCGCACCAGAGGTGGTCAGTTCAATCTGTTTGCCCAATTCCGTGGAGAGATCCCGGACCAATCGCTTGAATTTATTGAAGGTGGAACCGATGGCCAACATGCGGATGCTCATCGTGTTGTCCCGCAATTCCGCCGTCAATCGCTCGATCTCTTCGGCCACCAGTTGCAAGGTCTGATTGTTGAGCGAGGCGGCGATCTGGTTCAGTCGGGCCTGAACCGTCACCATCTCGCCCACCAGATTGACCAGTTTGTCCAGTTTGTTGGAGGGCACCCGCACCACAGCATCGACTTCAGCGGACTTGCTCTGCTGTTGGCGTTGCTCCTGCACCACCCGCTGTTCCGTCAGGGCCGCACGCACCTTGTCGGCGGGTACCAGTCCGGCATTGACCAACCGATCCCCCAGGGGGGTCAAGATTTGGTCCAACGCCGATTCGCTGATATCGCCCCGTTCCAGGAGAATGGTTCCCAGTTTTTTGCCCTCTGCCATCTCGTCGGAGAACTCTTCCCGATCCAGGAGACGAATATTCAGGGTGCAATCGTCTTCCACAAAGATAAAGACATCCCGAATGGCATTTTCCTCCTCCTTGGTGGTCAGGAAAATTTCCCAGTCGGTATAGCACCGTTCGGGGTCCATCTCCTCCAGGGAGGGAAAATTGTTCGTCAGGGCGACCACGCGGCATTGGCCCATGCCCCGCAACTCGTTGATCAGCAACAACGGATTGGTGCCATAGGAAAAAATTTCCGGTTTGGGGTCAAAACGAATCCGATAGGCACGGGGTCCATCGGACTGGGCCGGGGCAGCGGCCTTGACCGTTGTCGGGACAGCGGCGGACTCTTTCTGGGGGGTGAGGGCGCGCAACCCGGCGATGATCCGCTCGGCATTGACCTGGTCGGCGGGTGGACCACCACGGGAGGCATCCAGGATGGAACGAATTTGGTCCCGAGCGGCCAGAGTCAGATCGATCAAGGTCTTGGTGACCGGCAGGGTGCCAGAGCGGGCCTTGTCGAAGACCGTTTCCACTTCGTGGGTAAATTTGGCCACCTCGTCGAAGCCAAACATGGCCCCGGACCCCTTGATGGTGTGCATGGCCCGAAAAACCCGGCTGATCAACTCCACATCGGTCGGCGTCTCCTCCAACTCCAGCAGGGAGTCTTCCAGCTCGGAGAGCAACTCGTAAGCCTCCTCCGTAAAGGCACTGGTATCAATCTCTACCGCCATGGGTGGAACCTCCGCTGGATGGTGTGGAATATCCGAATTTGCCTAACCAAGGACTTTCTTGATGACGCCAATCAGTTGTTCCGGCTTGAACGGTTTAACAATCCATCCTGTTGCTCCGGCCTCTCTGCCCTCCGTTTTGCGGTCGGCCTGGGATTCGGTCGTCAACATGATGATGGGCACAAACTTGAATGCCGGCAATTTGCGCAACTCCCGGATCAGGGTGATTCCATCCATGTTGGGCATGTTCAAATCGGTGATGACCATATCGATGGTCGCTCCACCCACTTTGGTCAAGGCATCCTTGCCATCCACTGCCTCAACCACCACGTATCCTTCCCCTTTCAGGGTCAAACCAACCATCTGTCTGACGCTGGAAGAGTCATCCACGGTCATGATTGTCTTAGCCATTCGTCACTTCTCCCGTCCAAAGTCCGATGTCGTCATCGCCGTCCACGCAGCCGGAAAATCCGGATTCCCGAACATTCCGACTGACGATTTCCGGTACACTCCCCTCACGGGTCACCTTTTTGCCCCTTTTGATCCAATCCCGGTGGGCTGCACAGAGCAGTTGCAAGGCGGTCAGATCCAGATTTTCGATCTGTTCCAGATTGATGACCAGTTGGTCCGCCTCACCAACGGCGCGCAAGAGGGCCTCTTTCAACGGCAGAGCCTGTTGGATGGTCAACGAACCCGACAGCAGCAGGGTACCGGTTGATCCCGCAGCATCCAGAGAATAATCAATCATTTTTACCCCTATTTACCCAGATATTCGCACATTAACCCTCGCACGGGAAACGGGTACGCCCTTGCATGCACATCCACCCAACCCAACCCCATCCAACGCAGTCCGTCATCTCTACAGCAATTGGCGCAAAAAATCAACCATCCCTGTCAATCCCGATGCACAGATTTGGTAGACGTCTCCATTTTCTTTGTGTAGACTTGCGATGGTTTGGTTCCTGGGAGAGCGCAGGGGTTCGCTTGGCCGAGACGACAGGGAGTCG
>CAIWLA010000188.1 GCA_903913345.1 uncultured Magnetococcales bacterium
CCTGTTGGGTGATGTGCGCCACCTCCGGGACCAAACAACCGCCGTTGGTGTCACACAGGATCAGACAGGCCGCCCCCGCCGCCTGGGCCACCTGCAACACCTGCAAGGCATAGTCACGGTCGGCCTTGAAACCATCAAAAAAATGTTCGGCATCAAAAAACACCGTATCGACCCGCGCCTTGAGATAGCGGATCGAATCGTGAATCAGATCCAGATTTTCCGCCAGTTCAATGCCCAGGGCATCGGTGACATGCAGCGTCCAGGCTTTGCCGAACAGGGTGATGACGCCGGTTTCCGTGCGCAACAACCCTTCCAGCACCGGGTCCGTCTCCACCGCCGTCCTGGGCCGTTTGGTGGAGCCAAAGGCCACCACCCGACTGTGCCGCAACGGATGCCGCTTGATCTCCTGGAAAAAGGCGTCATCGGTGGGGTTGGCACCGGGCCACCCCCCCTCGATAAAATCCATGCCGATGGCATCCAGCCGTTCGGCCACCCGCACCTTGTCCCCTACGGAAAAGAGCACATCCTCGCTTTGGGAGCCATCCCGCAGCGTGGTGTCATAGAGTACAACCGGCTCAACGGGCGATGACACGATCCCCCGCATCCTTGTCCAGTTCAAAGGCATCGTGCAGCGTGCGCACCGCCAGTTCCATATATTTTTCCGCCAGGATGACGGAAATCTTGATCTCGGAGGTGGAAATCATTTGAATATTGATGCCATCGGCCGCCAGAGCCTTGAACATGCGCTGGGCCACCCCGGCATGGGAACGCATGCCCACCCCCACCGCCGACACCTTGGCAATGGTGGGATCACCCTTGACCTCCTTGGCCCCTGTCTGCTTGACCGGAATGGCCAGCACCTCCAGGGCATGCAGATAATCCCCTCTGGGCACCGTAAAGGTCACATCGGTTGCCCCGCTTTCGGAGATGTTCTGGATGATCATATCCACATTGATGTTGGCCTCTGCCAGCGCGCCAAAAATGGTGGCGGCAACGCCGGGCCGGTCCGGGACGCCCAGGACCGTGATCTTGGCCTCGTCCCGACTGTTGGTGATGGCAGATACAACAACCTTTTCCATGAGTTCGTCTTCCTCTGTCAGCAGGGTTCCCCCCCCATCCTGCAACGAGGAGAGGACACGCAATGGGACCTTGTATTTTTTGGCCAATTCCACCGAACGGGTTTGCAACACCTTGGCACCCAGGGAGGCCATTTCCAGCATTTCATCGTAGGAGATGCGGTCCAGACGACGCGCCGAGGTGACAATGCGCGGATCGCTGGTATACACCCCGTCGACATCGGTATAGATGTCGCACCAATCCGCTTGCAGGGCCGCCGCCAGGGCCACCGCCGAGGTATCCGAACCGCCCCGGCCCAGGGTGGTGATGTTGCCCCCCTCATCCACCCCCTGAAAACCGGCAATGACCACAATGTGGCCCTTTTCCAGGTCGTCCCGGATGCGGAATCCTTCAATCTCCTGGATGCGCGCCTTGGAGTGGATGGAATCGGTCAAAAACCGCACCTGCCATCCCAGGTAGGAACGCGCCTGCACCCCCAGCGCATCAATCGCAATCGCCAGCAAACCGATGGAGATCTGCTCGCCCGCCGAGACCACCACGTCATATTCCCGTTTGTTGTAGCGGTCGGAGACCCCTTCGATCAGGGCCACCAGCCGA
>CAIWLA010000189.1 GCA_903913345.1 uncultured Magnetococcales bacterium
CTCTTCCAGGGTGATCAGGCCGCGTCGGACCAGATGATCCAGCCGGTTTTTCAGGGTGGCGCGTCCCAGGCGACCGGCCAGGGTCTCTTCGGTGAGGGATTGGCGTTTGTGCAGCCATTCCGCCAGGGGCAGGAGGGTGGCGGGGAGGTCGGCGGGGATCTCGGCCCCTGTCCAGACGGCGCGCCGTCGCTTGTGAAACCGCAGATGGCCCGGCACGGCCGCCGCGATCACGGAGCCGATGGGGCAGAGATAATACTGGGCCATCCATTCCAGCAGATGGAGGAGATCGTCGGTCAGCAGGGGGCGTTCTTCCAGGATCTCAATGATGGGGCGGATTTCGCCACCGGTCCAGGCGGGTTGTTCGGAGAGTGACCAGAGAATCCCCACCTGTTGGGTGTGGCCGACGGGCACCAGGAGCAGGGTGCCGGGTGTGGCCGTCCGCGCAGGGGGCAGTTCATACGTAAAAAAAGAACGCAAAGGAATAGGCAGGGCGACCTGAACAAACACGGCGAATCCCGATATTATGAGGGGTCCAGGGGGATTATCCCCCTGGTGGGGTCCAGGGGCAAGGCCCCTGGTGGGGTTGGGGGCAAAGCCCCCGTAGTGGTCCAAACGATGATCAATGTCATTTTCTACAGATCACCGGGCGGCAGGGGGCATATCCCTTGCTGTACAGGATGCACTGTCCCGCATCGCTCAGGATCCACTCCATATAGCCTTTGACCGCTCCGGTCGGTTCGCCGGGGGTGATCATGAGCAGCGATCGGGCGATGGGATAGCTTTTGTCCATGGCGGTGGCCATGGAGGGGGCCACGGCCGATCCCCCCGCCTTTTCGGCCACTGGCAGCATCTTGACACCGGGGTTGGCATAGGCCAGGCCACTGTAGCCGATGGCGCAGGGGGTGCGGGCCACCAGATCCACCACATCCTTGGATCCGTGCATGTCGTTGGTGCCCAGGACGAAATCCCGCCATTCCCCCAGCACCCGTTCCCGGAAATAGACATAGGTGCCCGAATTGTTTTGCCGGCTGACCAGGATGATTTTTTGATTTTTGCAGCCGGGCACCTGTACGCCGATATCCGACCATTTTTTGGTGGTGCCGCCCTCGCCGTACATCTCGGCCAACTGGGGGAGGGTGATGGTTTCCATCGGGTTGGCCTGGTTGACGTAGATGGCCAGGGCATCGAAGCCGACCACATGTTCCACAGGGGTGATTCCCATGGCCTTGGCCGCCTCCCGCTCCTTTGGCTCGATCTCCCGGCTGGCATTGGCGATATCCACGGTATGGTTGAGGAGCGCGGCCATGCCGGTGCCGGTGCCGCCACCGGTCACGGCGACGGCCACTTCGGGCTGGATGGCCTGATAGGCCTCCGCCCAGGCCTGTGCCACATTGACCAGGGTGTCCGACCCCTTGTTCTGGATCATAGTCCGGGCTTCCGCAACGGTCGTCAGGGCGAGGAGGGAGAAGAGGGCGACGGCGATCTTTTGCACTGGAGAAGGCTCCTCAGGAGGTGGCCGGTGCGTTTGGTGGTTTGACTGGGCTTGAGGGCAGGATCATGGACGACCGATGGCGGTTGGGCAATGGGGTTAAAGGGGGATGATCTGAAACAGTTTTTGAAAATTGGCCAGGCGCAGGACGTTGGCAACCTCTGGCCTGACATTTTTCAGGAGGACAGGAGAATCCTTGCCCGCGCTCTCCTTGAGCAGCAGCAGCATGCCCATGGCAGAGCTGTCCATCTTGGCGACGGCCTGAAAATCCAATTCGTAGGAGGTGCCGGATGGATGGCCGAGTGTGGCCTCTCTGAAGTCATGTCTGATTTCAAAGCCGAATTTTTCAGGCAGCAGAATGGATACTCTGCTGCCTTCCTTGAATGTCTGGAGTGCCATCTGTTCGTCTCGCGTTGTCTTTTGAGGTTTACGTGCGGTTGCAAGGGAGGAACCGCATCGGGCATTATTGGTTCGTGACGTGGGTGTTTAAAAAGTGCACCAGTTTTCTGTCGGTCTCGGAGATATGGTGTGCCAACCAATCGGCGAGAAAGACCGCCACATCCTGTGCCACGGATTTTTCTGCGTCTTTGTCGTGTGCGTTGGTAAACCGTTCGTACAACACGCCGATGGTTTCCGTCAGTTGGCGGTGTCCCTCGCCGTGGTTCTCGAAGTCGGGGTAGTGGGTGGCCGACATGAGATCCTCTTCGTACTGGAAGTGAGTGACCACATATCCGAGCAATCCCATAAAAATGTCGGAAAGGCCATATCCCTCATTCCCCTGTTGCAGGGAGCGTGTCAGTTCACGGTAGAGGGCGAACAGCACCTCGTGCTGCATGTCGATGGCCGGGTGCCCGAGACGAAACCGCTCCGGCATCTCATTGTCTTGTCCACTCATGATGTTTTTTACTCGAAGGATAAGGTTGCGCCCGATGGCAAACCACCACCTTCGGGAGCGTATCTCTGATGCGGGGGTTTGTACAGGAAAAAATGTATCCGGTGCGAGGAACGTATCCGGTCATGGGGCGCGACCGGGGATGAGCCATGGCCGTGGTCGTCATTGGGCATGTCGGCGATGCAATGCTTTCGAATAATAACGGAATCTCACAAAAATCAGTCGAACAAGTCCACATGTGTACCGGTGCGTTCAAAATGCACTGTTTTTGCGGTTGCCTTATAAATCAATAGCCAATCTGGTTCAATGTGTGCGTCGCGGTATCCCTCCCAGTTTCCTCTAAGTGGGTGGTCTCGGTATTCCCGTGGTAACGGTGCTCCTTCAATCAACAGCGACAGCAGGGTGCGCAATTTTTTCATGTCGCTTCCGCGTCTTTCAACCGTTTTTACATCCCGTTTGAACTGGCCGGAATAGCCTGGTTCTCGCATCAGATACCCAACTGATCAAACAAATCTGTGGCGTCCCTGGCCGAGTGAAGATCCTCGCCTTGCGCGCTTTTGCGTATCGTCTCGATGGTCAAGGCGTTCGGTACCCGCACATCAAAGGGTAATCGTTGTTCATCGACAATGCGCAACATCAGCAGACGGATGGCATCCGACACATTCAATCCCATGGATGCCAATACAGCCGTTGCCTGCTCTTTGGTGGCGGTGTCAATGCGAGCGCGAACGATGGAATTGGCATTCATAACATCCTCTCCCTGATTATGGTGATTGTAGTGCCATTGTAGCCACATTCCGACTGCGCTGCAACCCGCGTCAGTACCTTTCGGGGAATCGGGGGAGACCTTACCGTTTAAACTGATGTCGCCATAAAAAATTTGATCGGAATCAAGGGCAAATTCTCTTCTATCCGAACAGCTACCGATGTGTCAAGATGTACTGGGATGTCTGAATCAAGGGACATATACCGATTTCCTGCTTGGCGATTGTTTTTTTGCTCTGGAGGTTGTTGCAATGAACGACACCGTAGATTGCGAGCAAGAGGAAGACGGACGGTGGTTGGCAGAGGTCAATTAACTCCCTGGCACCATGGCCTATGGTTCGACGGGTGATGAAGCGATTGCCAAAGTTGAAGCCCTGGTTTTGTGGGTGTTGGCGGAACGCATCGAAAATGGCGAAACACAGGGATGGCCCTTCACAAACGAACGCCCGCGAGGGTCGAAACAACCGTCGACAGGTGATCTTCTGAGGCTTTGAGGTGGTCCAGTGCGGCGATCAGCAAAAACCGGAGCCGGGTTGTTTCATGACAGGATTCTCCATGCCGTGCCATCTCCCGGATAGACTGTTCGACGGTCTCCAGAGATTCCTGGACCTCCCTCCTGGCGCAGGTCAAAGCTTCGCTCAACGTCGGCGGTGGGATTGATTCGATCATGACGGGCATCCTGAGCACTGCGATGACCAGACGTGTGACATCGCATGGGTTGGCGGCCCAGGAAAACCGGGGCTGCCGGGTGCTTGAACACCACCTGTAGCAGTGGCGGGACCGATTTCCCCGCAAACGAGTATTGTATAACGGTCCCACACCCGGCAGACGAAGGTCTGTCGGAAAGTCGAAAAAACCACGGCTGACGAGCGTGGAACCGGCTACAGATGGGGTGTTCAAGCCCCATGCCGACTGTACCCCGTCGTCGCGCCGTCTGTCAAAGTGGATCGTCGGACGTTGCCTGTTGGCGGTCACAACCACCGCTTTGACCAAAAGTGTCAGCAAACGGTTCCACTCCAGTGGCGAATTCCAATCGGGTCGAGAACCGGCGCGCCAACGGCAGGAGAGCTTCTGAATTTCGTAGTGGCAGAATCAACTCTCTCCTGTCGCAGCCGTTTCTGATGTGTCAGAATACGCGAAGTCAGAAGGGGGCACCTGTTTCCCTTACGGAA
>CAIWLA010000190.1 GCA_903913345.1 uncultured Magnetococcales bacterium
CTTTTGGCGTCGGATGCGAGCACCCGGACCTGGTACCGCCCGTCGCTGGCCGACCGCGTGTCCCACGTGTAAGTGGTTTCCTTGAGTTTCTCGGCCAGTTGCACCCACGGCCCCGTCGTGCCCTGGCGATAGTACAGCGTGTATTCAATCGCATCGCCCTGGATGGCGGATAATTTATCAATCACCGTCTGCCAACATTCCAGTGCCGACTGCCGGACGCCGAGGCGATCCATCACATTGCCCAGATTGATATAGGCGGGATAAAATTCGGGGTTCAATCGAATCGCCGCGCTCAACGCCTGTTGGGCACCCAGGGCATCCTCGCCCTGGTTGAGATGGGTGCCATAATTGAAATAGACCGCATGGGCGAGGGGATCGTCGCCATTGTGGGTCAGCCAAATCTGGTACAGATCGGCCATCTGTTTCTGTTGGTCCGCCTCGCTCAACTGGGCGATGAGGCTGATCAACTCGGAAACCCCCAGGGTCCGTTCTATGGATCGACTGGCCCCGTTGGCAAAGAGTCGGGTGGTCGGTATCCGGGTCACGCGGGCAATATGCCGGAGTGCGGCCAGCTTGTATCCCTCGGTATCTGGCTGGGTGTGGGGTATCCGGTCCACCAGTTGTTGCCAACAGCCCTCGGCCGCCGTCTCGTCACCCTGTTGTTCAAGCACATTGCCCAGGTTGATATAGGCGGGGAAAAAGTCCGGATTCAGCCGCATGGAGGCGTCGAAGGCGTGTTGTGCCCCAGGCCGGTCGGGCAAACCGGTCAGCAGGACGCCATAATTGAAATAAACGGCATATGCGAGGGGATGATCGGGATGGTGATCGAGCCAGAGACGATACAAGGTCTCGGCGACCTCCGGGTGGCCGGTTGATGCCTCCTGTTCGGCCAGACCGACCAGCTCCACCAGCGTCATCTCCCCCTCCCTGACCCGATTCAGGGCGTTGGCCATGCAATCGGCTCCCTTTGGTTGACCGGGCGATGGGTCGCTGTCGGGTGTGGGGGCGAGAACGGCGGCGTTCGGTGGCACCGGGAGGCCAACCGGTTGGTCTGGTGCGGCGGGTTCCTCCAGGGGCAGCCTGGGGACAGAGATATGATCGGGTTGCCGCCCGGAGCGAAAACGGTGCCACATGGCCTCATAAGCCCACTCCAGATGGCGGGTGAAGCGGGGTGTGTTGAACAGCGGTGCCGTGGACAGATTGGCCTGCAACCGTTGGCGCAGGGCGGCCAGACGGGCCGGATGGCTGGCCAGTTCCAGGGCCAGGGACTCATACTCCGCCAGGGAATGGGTGACCAGTTCCGGCAGGCCCACGTGGATCAGGAGGCTGCCCGCCTGCCGGGAGACAAAGGTATCCCCCGCGCAGGTGATCATGGGACAACCCGCCCACAGGGCATTGCTGGCCGTGGTGCCTGAGTTGTAGGGATAGGTGTCCAGCACCAGATCGACCAGGCGATAATTGGCCAGATAGTCCGCCAGATCCATTTTGGGCACAAAAAAGAGCCGTCCACTCTCCACCCCCCGTGCCTCGGCCTCCCGGCGCAGATGGCCCTCCACCCAACGGTTGGAGGCGACCAACCACAACAGACTGCCCGGTACCTGTTGCAGCAGACGCATCCAGAGGCCAAACATGTCGGGGTTGAACTTGTAGCTTTTGTTGAAACTGGCAAAAACAAACCCCTCTGCGGGCAGACCCCGTTCCAGGCGGGTGGGGGTTTTGGCGATGGTGCGTTGCCGGTCATTGGGTTGAAAACATTCTGGAAGACGGATGATTTTTTCGCTGAAATGGTCCTCCAGTTCCGGTGGGGTGATAAAGCCATCGGAGAGAATATAGTCGATGAACGGTGCCCCGGAGGTGCCCAGATAGCCCAACCAACTGACCTGAATGGGGGCGGGTCGCTGGGCGGGAATCTGGAGGCGGGCCTCCTTGGTGAACCCGTTCAATTCGATCAAAATGTGGGTGCCATCCGCAAAAATGCGTTGGGCCGCCTCCTGATAGGTCAAGGGGCGCAGATCGACAAAATGGTCACTGGCCGCCATGATGCGCCGACGCATCTCCCGTCCGTCGTCCGCTCCATAGGAGTAGGCCGTGATCTCAAAACGGCTGCGATCGTGCAACTCAAACAATTCAGCCGTCAGATAGGCGACCGGATGGTTTTGGTAATCGCTGGAGAGATAGCCAATCTTGAGCCGGGGGGGATGGGGATCATAGGGCCGACTGGCCGCCAGATGGTGGGGTGTGGCATGTTTGTGCTGAATATACAGCGTGGCACATTTGCGCTGCTCGGCGGGGGTGGTGGGCAGCGAAAGGAAGACAAAGGGGTTGGCCTCCTTCTGGTGGGCGTTGAAGACCTCGATCATCCGTTCATACCGCGCCTGGAAGTCACGCCAGTCGCAGAGGTGGAGCATCTGATGCAGGACGGCACTGTGGGGATTCGGGTCGTCCGGTGCGGCGTCAATGGCCTTCTGATAACAGTCAATCGCCTCATCCAGCCGACCCTGATCCACCAACGCCACCCCCAGGTTGCCGAGGGCACCGCCA
>CAIWLA010000191.1 GCA_903913345.1 uncultured Magnetococcales bacterium
AACCGCTGGCACCTACGCCCAAAGCGATGTAGGGACCGGGATCCGCATCACCAGTGCCACCTTGGGCAACGACTATTTCAGCGCGGGTAATGGCACCGCACTGACCAACTATGTGCTGCCCACCACGGCTTCCGGCAATATTGGCACCATTACCGCCAGGACGCTCACGGCCGCGCTGACTGGCACGGAGATCCGCATCTATCACGGCACCAATACCGCAACCCTGACCTCTGGCAATTACCAATTGAGTGGTCTGGTCGGAACCGAGTCGATCACGGTGGCCCAAACCGCTGGCACTTACGCCCAAAGCGATGTCGGGACCGGGATCCGCATCACCAGTGCCGCCTTGGGCAACGGCAATTTCAGTGCCGGTGCGGGCACCTTGCTGACCGACTATCTCCTGCCCACCATCGCTGTCGGCCCTGTCGGCACCATTACCGCCAAGCCGCTCACGGCATCGCTGATCGGCGGTCCGGTGAGCAAGACCTATGACGGTACCAACGTCGCGGTGTTGACCCCCATCAACTACCAATTGGGCGGGTTGGTCGGCAGCCAGTCAATCACCGTAACCCAGACCGCAGGCACTTATGCCAAAAGCGATGCCGGCACCCTGGTCGATATACTGGCCATACTGGGCGGTGGCGACTTTTCCGGTGGGCCTGGCACCGTGTTGTCCAACTATCTGCTGCCGACCTCCGCCTCCGGTCCGATCGGCACCATCCAGCCTTTGCCACCGGTACCGGTTGGAGCGTTGATCACGACCAGAGTGGTCGCGCCACCGCCGCCACCCATGACACTTTCGACCGGGGGCACTGTCTTTGGCCTGGGCCAGAGTACGGCCTTTCTTCCACCACCGGTGGTTACAGTTGCCGCACCGGCACCGGCACCGGCACCGGCTCCGACCCCCAGCACACCCTCAGCCAGTAGTCCCGGTCCCACAGCGGGCGGAGATCAGGCAGCGGGCGGAGGCCAAACGTCGAGCGGAGGCTCGACCACCTCCAGCGGTGGCAGCGAGACCAGCGTCAGTGCCGATTCTTCCTCCAGCGGTGGCGACAAGAGTGCGGATAAGGGTTCCTCTCCGAGCGAGGGCAAAACGGCCAGCGGCGGTACCAAGACCCAAAATGTCCGGGGTGGCGCAACGGCGGAGGACAACGCCGCCAACGCACGTTTGGTGAGTAAAGGAGAAACAACGAACGTGCATAACTACGCCAACGACTATCTCTCTGCCCTCGCACTGGGAGGCAAACATTGAAAACGTACAAACTGGCCATATGTGCTGGCTGCATGATGCTGTTGACCGCCCAGGATGTCTGGTCGCAGGCTTCCGTCGAACCGGGTCGCGTCCAGAAACAGTTTGAGCCACCAACCGTCCCCCACGCCACACCGGATATCGTTGTGCCCGACATTCCATCCGCCATCGCACCCGCAGAGGCCAGCAAGGTTCGGGTGGTCTTGACGGCAATCGTGATCGATGGGGCATCGGTTTATACCACTGACCACTTCGAACCATTGTCCAAACCATTGATTGGGCATGAAATCGCGCTTTCCGAGATCTTTGCCCTGGCGGATGCGATCACCACGCGTTACCGCCATGACGATTATATCCTGTCGCGTGCCGTGGTGCCCGCGCAACGATTGGAGAAGGGGGTCTTGCACATCCAGGTGGTGGAGGGCTTCATCAACAAGGTCCACTTCGAGGGACCAGTCAACGACCTGCTGGAACAATACGGCCAGAGGATCGTCGCCGAGCATCCCCTGCGCGGTGCGGTTCTGGAGCGGTATCTGCTGCTGATGAATGATCTGCCGGGCCTGTCGGCCCGCGCCGTCCTGGCTCCCGCTACCGGTTCAGTCGGTGGTTCCGATCTGACCCTGGTCACGGCACAGAAAAAGGTGGATGCCTACGCTGGATTCGACAATCACGGCACCCGATACATCGGACCGTTGGAAATATCCAGCGGTGTCAATGCCAACAATGCACTCGGACTGGGCGAGAAGACCTCCCTCAATTATGCCACGTCACGCTATACAAAACAACTCAAGTATGTTAATATCGGGGAAGAGATGCCGTTTGGAAGTGATGGATTGCTTGTCACATTCCATGTTGGCCGCAGTATTTCCAAACCTGGATTCTTGTTGAGTGAACTGGAGGCAGATGCGACGGGCGACATGTTGGGGGCCAAGATCAGTTATCCCCTTCAACGCAGTCGTGCCGATACGTTGAAGGTACATGCCGGTTTTGATTTTCTGAATTCTGCAACGGTGATGAATGGGGCACCGGACATATCCCCCTCCTCGAACGATCACATTCGGGCATTGCGTTTGGGCGTGACCTATGATCGAGCAGATACCTTCCATGGCCACAATCTCTTTGAAATGGAGGTCAGCCGAGGTCTGAACATGTGGGGTGCCTCACGTGATGACAATGCCACCTTGTCCCGTCCCAATGGACGCAGCGATTTCGAAAAGCTGACGTTGGAGGCTTCGCGTCGACAGGAGTTAAGCCAATGGGTGCCCAATCTTGGCCTGTATCTGGCGGCTTCCGCACAAAGTTCTCTTGGGGATAATCTGTTATCATCCGAGCAATTCGGTGTTGGTGGATCGACCTTCGGGCGTGGCTACGATCCCTCTGAAATCACGGGTGACTCCGGTCTGTCCGCCAAGGCTGAACTGCAATATTCGGTGAACAGAGATGGGGTGATTGATGCGACGCAATTCTATGCCTTCTACGATTTCGGCAGCACCCGCAACAGGCAGCCTGACAATAAAGGGGCGCATGAGTATTCTTTGGCCTCCACTGGAGCAGGGGTGCGCTTTGACATTCTCAACGCCTTGTCGGGTGATCTTGTGGCGGCGCAGCCATTGACCCGTTTGGTCGCAGCAGAAAAACTCGCGGGCAAAGAGAACCGACCACTGGCCATTCTCTTTTCGTTGACCGCCAGATATTGATCATCAGACCGGGTTTCCGACGGTCTCATCCAGGGGGAGACGCGGAACAATCATGGAGTTTTCGGGGTATCGTCCGTTTTTTTGTTGATTTTGCATGGCATTTGTGAGAATCATGCCATGCAAAATCCAGGGCGATGGCCAACGGGGTATCCGGGCGGCCTTCCGGTCGTGCCTTGGCAGAAATCATCGCCTCTGACAAGGAACGCCACCCTGCATGTCTCTCCTCTCCCTGCAATTTGCCGGATATTTGGCCACTGGTCTCATGGCGGGTGTGTTGGCGGGCCTGTTTGGTGTGGGGGGGGGGATTGTCATTGTCCCGGCCTTGCTGTTTCTGTTTCATCTGGATGGGATCAATCCGGTCATTTCGATGCAGTTGGCCGCCGGAACCTCCCTGGCCACCATTATCTTTACCAACCTCTCTGCGACCTGGAGCCACCATCAGCGGGGGAGCGTCCACTGGTTGATGGTCCGACGCTACACCCCCGGTATGGTCCTGGGGGTCTGGCTGGGGGCACAACTGGCCGCCATGGTGGACGGAGATCAGTTGCGCATCCTCTTCGGTCTCTTTGAGTTGGCCGTTGGTCTGCGCATGATCCGTACCGATTCCCCCGCCCGCACCCGTCTGGACCACCCGTCTGATCCCCCCGCCCCGGACCGGCAACCGGCGACCACCATCACCTTGATTGCAATGGTTATCGGCACCTTGAGCACCCTGTTCGGGATTGGCGGTGGCACCATGCTGGTGCCTGCCCTGACCCTGCTGTCCGGTTTGACCATCCATCAGGCGATTGGCACCTCGTCGGCCATTGGTGCCGTTCTGGCCCTGGTGGGTACCACCGGCATGATCCAGTCGGGATGGGAAAACGCGGCCCTGCCGCCGGATACCCTGGGTTTTGTGGTCCCCTTGGCGGGTCTGGGGGTGATTGTTGGCACCTTGATCACCGCGCCATTCGGCGTCAAACTGGCCCATGGCACCGAACCGCAGTTGCTGAAAAAGGGGTTCGGCTGTCTGCTCCTGCTGGTGGGCATTAAAATTCTTTGGCAATAAACGGTGCAGGTCACGTCCATGTTTATTAACCGTTCCCAGGTATTGGATACCCTTCATGCCGGATTTTCCGGTCGGCATGTCTTGGTGGTGGGGGATCTCATGCTGGACCGTTATCTCTGGGGAGAGGTTTCCCGCATCTCCCCGGAGGCCCCGGTGCCGGTCGTGCGTCTGCTGCGGGAGACGGAAAACGGGGGGGGGGCGGCCAATGTGGCCCTCAATCTGGCCAATCTGGGTATTCACACCTCGATGATTGGCTGGATGGGGGAAGACAGCGAAGGCCATCGGTTGCGAGAGATTTTGAAGGGGGTCGGCGTCGATACCCAGGGGATTCAGACCGTGCCGGGACGGCCCACCATCACCAAGACGCGCATCATCGGTGGCCATCAGCAAATGTTGCGTCTGGATCTGGAAGAGACCCGTCCCCTGGACAAAGGCACCCTGGCCGCCTGTCTGCGCGGGGCGCGGCGGGTGCTGGAGCGGGTTCCCGCACCCCATGCCGTGCTGCTCTCCGACTATGGCAAGGGGGTGTTGACGGAAGAGATCTGCCAGGCCCTGATCCAGGCCGCCCGTGCGGCGGGGATTCCCATCCTGGTGGATCCCAAGGGGATGGATTACCGCAAATATCGGGGGGCCACCGTGATCACCCCCAACCGGCGCGAATTGATCGAGGCGGTGGCGGCCCAGGAGCAGACCCTGCTTCCGGGCGACGATCTCAACCGTCTGCTGGCCGCCGGGGAACGGTTGCGTGCGGCGTTGTCCATCGATCTGCTGGCGGTCACGCTGAGCGAACAGGGGATTGCCCTGCTGGAGGCCGACAAGATGCCACGGCGCATTCCGGCCATGGCCCGTGAGGTGTATGATGTCTCTGGGGCGGGGGATACGGTGATCAGCACCCTGGCGGCGGGTTTTGCCGCCCGGTTGGAACCGTTGGACGCGCTCCATCTGGCCAATCTGGCGGCGGGTGTGGTGGTGGCCAAGGTGGGGACCACCCCGATCGCCCGTGTGGAGCTGCTGGCCGCCCTCTCTGGACAGGAGAGCCTGGCCCAATCGGATAAAATAGGCAGTCTGGAGACCGCACAGAGCCGCATCGAGCAGTGGCGATTGCGTGGCGAGCCGATTGTCTTTACCAACGGTTGTTTTGATCTCCTCCATGCCGGTCATGTCACCTATCTGGAGAAGGCGCGGCAGTTGGGCAAACGGCTGGTGGTGGGGCTGAATACCGATCGGTCGGTCCGTGCCCTGAAAGGGCCTGCGCGTCCCATCATCCATGAAATGGACCGGGCGCGGGTCTTGGCCGCCATGGCCTCGGTGGATCTGGTGATTTTGTTTGATGAAGAGACCCCCCTCTCTTTGATTCGCGCCGTGCGACCGGATATCCTGGCCAAGGGGGCCGATTATAGCGAAAATCAGGTGGTCGGCGGGGAAGAGGTCAAGGGGTGGGGGGGACGGGTCGCCCTGGTGCCGCTGGTGGAAGGACGCAGTTCCAGCCGTATCCTGGCGCACATTCAAGGCAGGCATAACTGAAAAACAAGGAGATGGCTGCATGTACATTGTCACAGGCGGTGCCGGTTTTATCGGATCCAATATTGTCGCGGGCCTCAATCAACGGGGCGATACCGACA
>CAIWLA010000192.1 GCA_903913345.1 uncultured Magnetococcales bacterium
CACCTTGATACCGGTCTCCAGAATTTCCGCTTCCGTCGATTGATCGGCAAAGGCCGGCGCAGAACGATGGATCGGGGAAAAATCCGGCGTCTCCACCGGTCCCAGATTGTCCAGGGGATCGCCCACCACATTGATGATGCGGCCCAGGGTCTGATTGCCCACCGGAACCATGATCGGCCGGCCGGTATCCGTCACCACATCCCCCCGCACAATACCGTCCGTGGTGTGCATGGAGATGGTCCGCACCGTCCCCTCGCCGATATGCTGGGCCACCTCCAACACCAATCGCCCATCCTTGCCCCGGTCTATGTGAAGGGCGTTGAGAATGGCCGGCAGTTCACCCTCAAACCGTACATCAACCACCGGGCCTACCACCTGCGTCACCCTTCCCACTATTCCACTCATGGCAAAAACTCCTTCTTGCTGGTCTCGAACAAACAGTGCGGTCCTTGGCCCTATCGCGCCACGTCATTCAACAAAACAGTGCGGTCCGCCGATCTCACGCCGCGCCGCACCACCCAATCAACCCTTCAGCGATTCCGAACCGCTGATAATTTCCATCAACTCGGTGGTGATGGCCGCCTGACGGGTCCGGTTGTAGGTAATCTGCAACCGGCGCAACATGCCACCCGCATTGCGCACCGCATTATCCATGGCGGTCATCCGTGCCCCATTTTCCGAGGCATCCGACTCCACCAGGGCCTGAAAAATTTGTACCGTCACATTGCGCGGCAGCAAATCCGCCAGAATTTCATCCTCTTCCGGCTCATAAGTGGGGGGAGAAACCGCGCCATGCCCCTCTTCCTGCTCCTGCTCCTTGTGCTCAGGGACAGGTATGATCTGCCGCCAGGTGAGGTTTTGCGTCATGGCCGACACAAAGGCATTGTACACGATAAAGCAGGAATCAAACCGCTCGTGCTCAAAATCGTGCAACAGAGGCTGAACAATCTCCTGCTCGACCCTTTCAAAGGTCAACTGCTTGCCCATGCCGGTATGAACCCGGTGAATGCTCCCCCCGAATTGCCGCTTGAGCACATCGTTGGCCTTGCGACCCACGCAGGTCAGGGAGACCTCAAACCCGGCGGCCCGCAGCTCGGCCATCTTGGCCCGCACCGCCCGAATCACACCGCTGTTAAAGCTGCCGCACAACCCCCGGTCGGCGGTAAAGACCACCAGTTCCACCCGCTTGTGTGGTTCTGAACGACCCACCAACAGGGGCGGGGCGGACCCCTTGCCCACCCGGGCCGCTATGGATTGCACCATCCGGCCCATCTGTGTGCTGTAAGGTCGGGTCGCCAAGGCACGATCCTGGGAACGGCGCAGTTTGGCGGCCGCCACCATTTTCATTGCCTTGGTAATCTGCCGCGTATTGGTAACCGAGCGGATCCGTTGCCGCAGGGCTTTCAAACTGGCCATAGTCAGCGACTCCCAAATAGGTATTCGGTTTTGTTGAGCTTATCCCTTCCAGTCGGGAGCGACCGTCAGGAGGTGGTGTGCATCAGGTGTTCCACCTGCTCCGCCATCGCCTTGGTCATGTCATCATTCCCCTCGCCGCCCTCATGCTTGGCGATAAACAGGGTCAACGCCTCTTGCAACCGCTTTTCAACGACCTCCGTCAGCTTTTCGTCCTTGCGGATGATGGCCAACAACTCCTTTTGCTGGGTACGGAAATGTTCCAGAATCAACCGCTCCACCTGGTTGACCCGCTTGACCGCCACCTTGTCCAGCAATCCCCTGGTCCCGGCAAAGAGCACCACCACCTGCTCCTCCATGGAGAGGGGCTGGTATTGCAACTGTTTCAGCAGTTCCATCAACCGCTCACCCCGATGGATCAGCTTGAGCGTGGAGGCATCCAGGTCCGAACCAAATTGGGCAAAGGCCGCCATTTCGCGGAATTGCGCCAAGTCCAGACGCAAGGAACCGGCCACCTGCTTGGTCGCCTTCACCTGGGCGGAACCCCCGACACGGGAGACCGACAGACCCACCGAAATGGCGGGACGCATCCCGGAATAAAAGAGATCGGACTCCAGAAAAATCTGGCCATCCGTGATGGAGATCACGTTGGTCGGAATGTAGGCCGAGACATCCCCGCCCTGGGTCTCGATGATCGGCAGGGCGGTCAATGAGCCGCCGCCATGGGCATCGTTCAGTTTGGCCGCCCGCTCCAGCAGACGGGAATGGAGATAGAAGACATCCCCCGGATAGGCCTCGCGTCCCGGCGGACGACGCAAAATGAGCGACATCTGCCGATAGGCCACCGCCTGTTTGGAGAGATCGTCATAGACGATCAGGGCGTGCATCCCATTGTCGCGAAAATATTCGCCCATGGTGCAGCCGGAATAGGGGGCCAAAAATTGCATGGGGGCCGGCTCCGAAGCGGTGGCCGCCACCACCGTGGTGTAGGCCATGGCACCATGGCTCTCCAACACCTTGACCACCTGGGCCACCGTGGAACGCTTTTGGCCAATGGCGACATAGATGCAGTAAACCGGCTTGTCCGTTTCGTGGGTCCGCTTCTGGTTGATGATCGTATCCACCGCCACGGCCGTCTTGCCGGTCTGACGGTCGCCGATGATCAATTCCCGCTGACCACGACCAATCGGGACCAGGGCGTCCAGGGCTTTCAGACCGGTATAGAGCGGTTCATGCACCGACTTGCGGGTGATGATACCGGGGGCGATCTTTTCCACAATCCGCCGCTCGGTGGTCTCAATGGCTCCCTTGCCATCGATGGGTGCCCCCAGGGCATCCACCACCCGTCCCAGCATGGCCTTGCCGACGGGCACATCGACGATACGTCCGGTACGCTTGACCCGGGTTCCTTCCTTGATGCCGACATCGGACCCGAAGACCACGATACCAACGTTATCCTCTTCCAGGTTGAGTGCCATGCCCTGGGTACCGTCTTCGAATTCCACCAATTCACCGGCCATCACTTTGTCCAGGCCGTAGGCACGGGCGATGCCGTCCCCAACGGCGATAATCTCCCCCACTTCGGAAATCTCCGCCTCCTGGCCATAACCGGCGATCTGCTGTTTGATGATTGCGCTGATTTCGGCGACGCTGATCTGCATCGGGATTACCCTCTCATGCTGGCTTTTAAACGATTTAAATGATGACGAACCGAGTAGTCTATCATCACACTGCCCATGGTGACCACCATACCACCCAGGATGCCCGGATCGGTCGTCATATCCAGGCGGATCTCTTTGCCGGTGGCATCGGACAGGGTCTCGCGCAACTGTTCGGCGTGTGCGCCTGTCAGTGGCATCAGAACCCGGACATCCACGCTCATGCGTCCGGCCCGGGTGTCCACGTTCCCGTTGTAGGCGGCAACGATGGATTCAATCAGGACCATACGCCGCTTGTCAACCAGCAATTTCAAAAAGCTGCTCGTCACGGGGGCCGGAGTCGCCTGTTCCAGAAAAATGGCCAGTGCGACATGTTGATCCCTGCGTTCAGCCGTCGGGCTGGTCAACAAAAAACGCA
>CAIWLA010000193.1 GCA_903913345.1 uncultured Magnetococcales bacterium
ACCCTGCTTTCTGGCATCTTGGTTTCACCCTCGTCCATGGCCTGGAATGTGCGGACCATCATTTCCGGGGTGCGCAGCAGTCCCCGCACCTGATCGAACACCGCCCTTTCCACATTCCCGGCGGCCACCGTCCGCAGGGTGCAGGCGTCGGCCCCATTTTTATCCGCTGACTGGCAGGTGTAATAGCGATATTCTTTCCCATCCTTCCGGGAGTATGTCGGCTTCATCGCCCGATCGCAGTGGCGGCAACGGATGATGCCCCTCAACACTGCGGGTGGTTGCGCCCGGGTGGAGGCAGAGCGTGGTTCCCGAGTGTTGGTGGCCAGAATGGCGTGGACGGTGTCCCACAGCTCCCGATCGATGATCCCCTGGTGCTCCCCGGCGTAGATTGCACCCTGGTAGGCGATTTCGCCGACATAGACGTGGTGGCCGAGGATGCGGTAGATGGCACCCTTGTCGAACGGTCGGCCGTTCTTGCCAACCGCACCCGACTCGGCCAGTTCCCGGATGAGCTGGGTGGCAGAGCCGATTTCCACGAAACGGCGGAAGATGGTGCGCACCGTTTCGGCCTCGGCGGGGTGGATCACCAGTTTGCGTTCCTGGACGGTGTACCCGAGTGGTGGGTGACCTCCCATCCACATGCCTCGCTTTTTGGATGAGGCGAACTTGTCACGAATGCGCTCTGCCGAGATTTCTCTTTCAAATTGCGCAAACGACAAAAGTATGTTAAGAGTCAGTCTTCCCATAGATGTTGTAGTATTAAACGCCTGTGTCACACTGGCGAAGGTGACGTTCCGCTTGTCAAACGCCTCCACCAGTTTGGCAAAGTCCATCAGGGAACGTGTCAAGCGGTCGATTTTGTAGACGACGACCACGTTAACTTTGCCAGCGTCGATGTCCTTCAGCAGGCGTTTTAAGGCGGGTCGTTCCATGTTGCCGCCAGAGAAACCACCGTCGTCATAGCGGTCTGGCACCAGAGACCATCCTTCGGATTTCTGACTGGCGATGTAGGCCTCGCAACTTTCGCGTTGGGCATCCAGGCTGTTGAACTCCATATCGAGGCCTTCCTCAGTGGATTTTCTGGCATACGCGGCACAACGTATTTTTTGTGGTGCTGTTTGTATTGTCATTTTAATATTTCCTGTTTCTTGAGGCCAAAAAAAACCAAGCCGTTCCACTTGCTGCCAGTGATAAAGTTGGCCACCGCACTCAAACTCTTGAACCGCCGCCCTTGGTATTCAAAACCGTCGTCCAATACCATGCAACTGTGCTCCACCCCTTTCCACTCCCGCACCAGCCGGGTGCCAGCCAACAATCGTTCCCCCAGCGGCCGTTTTTTCTCTTGCGGCGCATCATCGACAGGGATCCGTTCCAGCCGCTTTTCGCTCTTCTCCGACAGGCCATCGTAGGCCAATTCCTGAATCCGGTACGCCAGTCGTCTCACCAGAAATGCCCGGTTGAACGGGGGCGGCTCCGTCTCATGGTACTTCCTCCACATCTCCTTCAACTCGGACGCCGACATGCCTGGCAAGGCCGCCACCCGTCTTATCACTCCAATGTTCATCGCCTTTCTCCTTTGGTTGTTTTTCGACCATAAGGCCATTGGTTGGGCAAGTTATCCAGGGGAATATTCTCCGGTTTTTGTTTTTCCAGAAGGCGGCGGATGCCGGTGGCAAGGATGCGAGCGGCCTCGGTGAGGCGGTCGTCGTCGGTCATGTGGGTGGGTTGGGTGTTCAATGGCCTACTCCTTTTCGAGACAAAGATGCTCAAGCGTAAACATGAGCATCTTTGGATGGGTTTTTCTATAACATATTGAAAATGAATTGTTTTACTGTAAACCAGCGATGAGCACCTTTGGATCTCTTGTTGAGCACCTTTGGGGCTTGTTGAGCATCTTTGTCGCCCTATTCATGTGACAGATGCCAGTGGCGAGGATGGTGCCGACCTCGGCGAGGCGTTCTCGTCCGGTCATTTGGGTGGGGTGGATGGTGTTTGACTTGATCATGACTTGTTTTCCCTTGTTTCTTCCAATCCGGATTTGGAGAAAATTTGTGCCTCTCATTGGTAACCAAGGGTAATCCAGCAAACAATTAATTGTCAATCATTTCAAACGCATAACGTATTAGAACGAAAACAAAAGTAGCAGAGAGTAGAGGTGCGTAAGCACCCAACCATGTCCTCTGGTTCCTGATCCAGGGATTGCCATTTGCCATGGCAGTTTTGATGAACACTGCCCCCCGGAGATCTGACTACCACTGGTTCGATAAGTGTCGGATACGCAGTAGTACGCAGCAATACTCTACAATACTTTTGTTTACTATCTAGCACGTAAAGTGTTTTTTTCTGTTGTGAATTTCCAGTTAATCGGTTTATTGTTTGGGCGTGGCTTTTTTGGAACGACGACTTCCGATGAGCTGCGCCACTTGATGGGTCCGTCCGGAATGCGTGACAAAATTCGCTGCGTCTTCCATCCGGGTTATCGGAGTCTACGAACTTCGCCATTGGACCGTCAGGAACTGGATATATGCCTTCCAGTGGATTCGTCAGATGCCATCCTGTAACGGTGAGACGCTCAAGTTATTGAAAGTAATGCAATATATTGTTGTTTCAAAAAAGCCATACCCTTATCGTTTCTCGTCCACTTTGCTGTCGAGAACCCACTTTTTCGCAGTTATACGAGGAGATGAAATGGATATCAAACATATGAACCAAGCACAGCTTTCACGTCGTTGGGGAATCTCTCAGCGAACATTGGAAGGATGGAGAAGGACTGGCATAGGACCGAGCTATCTTAAAGTTGGTAATCGCGTGGCCTACCGAACAGAAGATATTGAGAATTTCGAATCGGACAACTACCACCATCACAAACAACGAGCCGTGTCCAAACAGCTTCCCGGATCGTCAGCAGTCTAACGCGGTTAGGGTATGCCAGTACATTGAAAAATCTGTGGTTAAGTCAAGACGTCTGTGAGTTGTTTTGGCTGGTAGCGAGAAGCAACAAATCGGAGGATGTTTGAAGATGAGCCAGTCAATCGATTCTACAGCGACTTTCCCATGGATGGTTGTTTCTCTTGCCCCTATGGGCGCGCTGGTAATCGCTTGCCTGATCATTGCGACTCATCGACAGCAAAGGGACAACTCCAGAGTCAATCTATCCCGGACGTCATGTCGGGACAGGCTTTATGTATTGCAATTTAGCTAGGTTTCTTGCACAGGCGGAATGCCTGACAAATAACACAGCCCCGCACGTATAGGGTTCATGGCCCGAAAAGTCCGATTCCTGGCGGGCCTGACGTGCGGTTTAACCAGGATTTTTCAGCAGGAGGAAGCAGAGCATGATTCAGATTCACTCAAACAAGCAGGTAAAAGTCACCCCGGCAGTGGCCGGTGACTGGCTCCAGCACAACATTTTTGCCCGCCAGCGGTCCATGCGTCCCCGCCATCGGGATGCCCTGGTGCAGGAGATCAATGCTGGGCGGTTCATCCAGGGCACCCAGATCCATTTCGTTCGGTTCCGCAACGAGCAGCTTCTGGTCAACGGCCAACACACTCTGTCTGCCATCGAAAAGGCGGGCGTGCCGACAACCCTGACCGTGTTGATCTCTGTAGCGGACACCATGGATGAGGTGGCCGAGCTTTACTCCCGGCATGACAACCATCTCGCACGGTCTGTGATGGACTCCATCAAAGCGAGGGATCTGCACAACCAGATCGGCATGTCGCTGAAGCAGGCGACCAATGTAACAGCGGCACTCCGTTTTATCCAGGGCGGGTTCCGTTCTTCCCACGGCAAAGTCTGCCAGGAGGATGTCCTC
>CAIWLA010000194.1 GCA_903913345.1 uncultured Magnetococcales bacterium
CATCCACCAGGAGGATGCGCGTGGTCTTGGTTGACGATTGAGAGGCCATGACAGATCCTTTTCTTTGCTAGTCCGATCAGTCGGGATGGGCAGGAGACGAGCCGGGGGCCGGGGGCTGGGCAGCGGTTGCCGACGCCATGGAGCGATGCAGATCGGCCAGGTTGTCCAGACAGGCGGTCACACTGGGATGAGAGGGTCCGAATGCCTTTTCACGAATCACCAACGCCCGCTGACAAAGGGGTTCGGCCTGGGCATATTTCTCCTGGGCACGATACACCCCCGCCAGATGGATCAAACTGGTGGCCACATTGGGATGTTCCAGACCAAAAGAGTGCTCGAAGATGGCCAGCGAACGTTGGTAAAGTGGCTCGGCCTGGGCATATCGACCATGGGCACGATAGAGGGATGCCAGGTTGTTGAGGGTAGTCGCCACACTGGCGTGCATCGGGCCAAACGTCTGTTCACGAATCGCCAACGCCCGTTGATAGAGCGGCTCGGCCTGGGCATGTTGGCCCTTGGCACGGTAGATTTCCGCCAGATTGTTCAGAATGCTGGCCAGATTGGGATACTCTGGACCAAAGGTTTTCTCGAAGATGGCCAACGCTCGTTCATACAACGGTTCCGCCTGCACAAACTGCCCCTGGGCACTGTAGAGCAAAGCCAGATTGTTCAAACTGCCCGCCACATCGGGATGGTCTGGACCCAAAAGGGACTCCCGAATGGCCAGGACACGCTGAAAAAGCGGCTCGGCCTGCCCATACTGGCCCCGTGCATGGTAGAAGGCGGCCAGGTTGTTCAAACTTTTGGCCACATCGGGATGGGTTGGACCCAAAACCCCTTCCCGAATCGCCAATGCCCGCTGGTAGAGCGGCTCGGCCTGCCCATACTGACCCTGGGTATCACAGAGCAGGGCCAGATTATTCAAGACCTGGGCCACATCGGGATGATCCAGACCCAGTGCCCTCTCCCGGATCCCCAGCGCGCGTCTGTACAGAGGCTCGGCCTGGGCATACCGATTTTGCGCATAATAGAGCGTCGCCAAATGATGCAGACTCGTGGCCACATCGGGATGGTCCGGGCCAAGAGTCCTTTCGTGGATCGCCCGCGCCCGTTCATACAAGGGTTCCGCCTGGGCATACTGACCTTGAATGCGGTACAATTCCGCCAGGTTGCACAGACTTTTCAGCAGATCGGGATGGTCCGGGTCCAGGGTCTTTTCATGAATCGTCAGAACACGATGGCTCAACAACCCGGCCTGCGCCTGTTGACCCTGGGCACGGCAGAGGGCAATCAGGTGGTTCAGACTGGCCACGACATCGGGATGCTCCGGCCCCAGAACCCGTTCACGAATGGCCAATGCCTGTTGATGAAACGACTCGGCCTGGGCGTACTGGCCCTGGGCACTCTGGAGTTCCGCCAGACGGTGCAGATCGTTGGCAACCTCTGGATGGTCCGGGCCATACAACGTTTCATGAATGCGCCAGAGACGATGACAGAGTGGCTCGGCCTGCGCATACCGACCCTGGATACGATAGAGTTCGATCAGATTGCCCAGAGTGCCCACCACATCGGGATGTTCCGGGTGCAGGGTTCCCTCCACAATGGTCAACGACCGTTTGCAGTAGGACTCCGCCTGCGCATACCGACCCAGGGCATAATGGAGAGTCGCCAGATTGTTCAGGCTGGTGGCCACATCGGGATGTTCCGGGCCAAACGCCTGCTCAAAAATGACCAGGGCACGATTGTAATAGGGTTCCGCCTGGGCATGCTGGCCCAGGGCGCGGTACAGCAAACCGAGATTGTTCAAGCTGGTCGCCACACTGGGATGGGCCAGTCCAACCCCCTTGGCAATCACCGTAAGGGCCTGTTCCGCCATCACAATGGCACGATGGTACTCGCCCTGTTGGTACAGAGAAACCACCTCACGGTTGAGCAGGTGCCACTCCGCCTCCAGATTGCGCACCACCATGGCCGACGGGGCCGTCACCCGGTCTCTGAGCGCGCGAAGTTGGTCAATCAGCCGGTCCCTCGTGGCGAGCAACATTTGAATGATGCGTTTCATTACTATTTTTAACTCATTGTAACCGTCAAATTTTTTGCAAGTCGTTTGTGCCACCTTGGCCAGGCCCTGCACAAACAACGCCCCATTCTTCGCAAAAGGAGACCAAATAATGGCCATCCGGGGCGATTCATCCCCAATCAATTATGCACGGTGAAACAGCAGCAATAATCATTCCAATGATGCCCATCGGCACGGGGAGGCCATGTGGGGGATTATGTCGAGAATGCGGCGCAGGTTATCGCACCCTTGATGACGGTGGGGGAGAAGATCGGAATCAACCAAGGTCCGCAATGGGCAGATGAGACCCATCAACGAAGGCTTTCCATCTCTGGAGGCCATGCAGTCAACGCTCCAGGTGTTCCATCCTGGAAAATGTCGCATCGACTGCCAATGGATGGCCCCCCTCTACTCCCCAATGCGTCGGGAGAGTGCCGCCCGGAGAAAATCATCCAGGTCGCCATCCAGTACGGCATCGGCATTGCCCTTTTCCACCCCGGTGCGCACATCCTTCACCATGCGGTAGGGGTGCAGCACGTAGGAACGGATCTGATGACCCCAACCAATGTCGGACTTGGCATCATTGACCGCCTGGCTCTCTTCCGCCCGTTTGTCCAGTTCCAACTGATACAGTCGGGATTTCAGCATTTGCATCGCTTCATCCTTGTTGCGATGCTGTGAACGGCCATTCTGGCACTGGACGACGATGCCCGTGGGAAAATGGGTGATGCGGATGGCGGAACTGGTCTTGTTGACATGCTGTCCCCCCGCCCCGGAGGCACGAAAGGTGTCAATGCGCAAATCCTTGTCCTCAATCTCCACCTGGATGGTTTCGTCCACCTCTGGATAGACATAGACGGACGAGAAGGAGGTGTGGCGACGGGCCGCCGAATCAAAGGGACTGATCCGAACCAATCGATGGACCCCCCCCTCGGTTTTCAGGTAGCCATAGGCAAATTCGCCCTCGATGCGCACACTGACCGATTTGCATCCCGCCTCGTCACCGGGCTGATAATCACTGATTTCCGCCTTGTAGCCGTGGGCATCGCACCAACGCAGATACATGCGCAACAGCATCTCTGCCCAGTCCTGGGATTCCGTCCCGCCTGCACCCGGATGGATCTCCAGAAAGGCATTGTTGATATCCAGTTCACCGGACAGCATACGCTGCAACTCCAGGGCATCCACCCGCTGCAGCAAGGTGTTGGCCTGCCGGGCAATCTCCTCGACCACCACCGAGTCCCCCTCCTCCTCCGCCATCTGGAGCAGTTCGCGGTTGTCGTGCAACTCACGTCCCAGGGCTTCCCATTCGCCGATGGTCTTTTCCAGATCCCGCTTTTCCCGCATCAAACGCTTGGCTTCAGTCGGTTTGGTCCACAGCACGGGATCTTCACTCAGGGCGGTTACCTCCGACAGACGCCTCTTGCCTTGATCGTAGTCAAAGATGCCCCCTCAGGAGAATCAGCTTCTCCTGGATCGCGGAAAAAATTTTTTGTGTGTTTTCATCCATACCCATCACCGTTTTGCTTGAATATGTATACCGATCTGGGGTAATTATACCATCTGAACTTGGATGCGTCACTGGCTGTCTGCATGATGGCCAACAACCCGTTCAGGTAGTCGGTGCCGCGGTTTCCCCCCATAGAAGGAACACAGAGTATGCCTCAAACCGATGCCGTTACCCAGGAAAAGCTGGTTGAACTTCTGGACAAGATTCCGTTTTTCAAGGAATTTTCCTCATACGAAAAAAAACGGGTCGCCGGCAACAACACAGCTTTCAAATCCTATCGTGCGGGGGCAAAGGTGGTCAAAGAGGGCGATACGGATACCTCTTTTTTTATCATTCTGTCTGGCACAGTCAGTGTGGTCAAACAGGGAGCCACCATCATCAACCTGGGATTGGGCGAATTTTTTGGCGAGATGGCCTTTTTGACCAACGAACCCAGAAACACCTCGGTGGTGGCCATCGATGATTCGGTCGTCGCGTTGCAGGTGGACCAGGATCTGATGAAACGCCTCAGTGCGGACATTCGGGAAAAGATCAAGGACCAGATTATTGTCAAACTGATTGAACGCCTCAACAAGACCACCGAGAGACTTCGCGTAAGGATGTAACCCTTATCAAGGAAGATATTGCATGTATTTTGCCATTCTGGGCGAGGATGTGGCGAACAGTTTGCCCTTGCGCCTTGCCGTGCGACCCGCCCACCTGCAACGGTTGGAACATCTCAAGGCGGAAGGACGGTTGTTGCTGGCCGGCCCCTTTCCCATCCTGCAAGACAGCGAGTTGCTGACCACTTTCAGCGGCAGCCTGATTGTGGCCGATTTTGACTCTTTCGACGCCTGTCAGACCTGGGCCAACGCCGACCCGTATGTGACAGCCGGGGTGTATGCCCAGGTGACGATCAAGCCTTTTAAAAAAATATTGCCCTGAGCGGCTTTCCTGGGGCGAATGTCAACACGCCCTACACCTGAAATTCCATCAAATCCTCGGCCAGATCCAGGGGACCGGCAAAGTGGAGGCGGCACTCTGCCACCCGGTGGCTGTCGGGCTGACCAATGGGGTAGAAATGGGTGGGGATGAGCCGTCCAACCCTGGCCTGGGCGGCCACCAGACCGACCTGTTCCGCCGAGAGATGTCCTTTGACCTTATCCGCCTCCAGGGTGGAGCAGTCGATCACCAGCAGATCCGCCCCGGAGACAAAATCGACCAGCGCGGGGTCATAGTCACAATCCCCGGTAAAAACAATACTTTTACCATCTTTTTCAAACCGATAGGCCACGCTGGCCAGGCGATCCGAGTGGATTGTTGGTTGAGC
This sequence comes from uncultured Magnetococcales bacterium, assembly GCA_903913345.1. Taxonomy (GTDB): domain Bacteria; phylum Pseudomonadota; class Magnetococcia; order Magnetococcales; family Magnetaquicoccaceae; genus Magnetaquicoccus. The sequence continues at coordinate 4,879 of CAIWLA010000194.1, forward strand.
GCGAACGGTCATGCCCGCCCATGACTGGCAAGGGGATATCTCTGCCACGTGGAAGGGAAAAGAGTCTGGAGGGGTGGCGATGGGCGCGACAAACCGATCAAAAAAATCGATGAATCCGGGGGGGCCGAACAGATGAAAGGGTGCGCACCGAACCAGACCCGGCAAACGGAAGGCATGAACCATCGGGATCAAGTCCCCAATATGGTCCGGGTGGGTGTGGGTGATAAACGCCCCATCCAGGGTGTGAAAACTTTTTTGCAGCCGTTCCAGTTGCAGCAGTGTGCCGCTGCCGCAATCGATCAGGCAGCGCGTGCCATCTCCCTCCAGGAGATAGCCGGGCGCGTGCCGACTGAGAGAAGGAATCCCTGTGCCACTGCCCAGAATGGTGCCTTTCATGTCGTACTCCCAGGATGTGCGGTGCGGAATTCCAGCCGATCAATGGGCCATCACCGGATTGTACCGGGCGCGCACATGGGATGAATACAGGGGCCATCATCACAGTTGACCACATCAAAGACCGAGCGCAGGGACGATGGCCAACTCAAGGCGCATGGGCATCAACCCACTCCTTGAGTACTTCATCCATGCGAGTCTGCCAGCCAGATCCCGTCGATCTGAACGTATTCACGACATCATGGGAAAGACGGATGGTGATGCGCTCTTTAGTGGGTGCCTTCTGTTGGCCGCGCACGCCAAGTTTGTGTGCCAACGATTCTGGCAGAGAACTGACCGGCTTGAAATGGAGAAAATCCTTCGCCTTCAGTTCACGTACTTCACCATCTTCATTCGTCAATGATTTACGGTTTCCCATATCGTTTTACCTCTCGTGCATTGGCTTTGCGGAAACTGATTACCCGAATCCCATCCTTCGTTTCAACGAAACACAGCACATGCAGTCTGTTGCCCAAATACCCGGTGGCAACGTGGCGCGTTTCACCATAGTCACGGCGGGTATCGACTGCAAAAGCCGCCGTACTGAAATCGAACTTGACCGAATCCTCAAACGAAAGACCGCGATCTCTGATATTTTTCTGGTTCTTGCTTGGGTCAAACGTGATATTCATGTGGCAAATTGTATGCACCATTTTGACGATGCGTCAATCTTTTTCGTTGACACCCATCGCCATGATCCTTGAATACAGAAACGCACCCAACGCGACACGTTTGCTCGACGAAGACGAAAAGGATACCCGGAATCTCTGTCGTTACCCCTACGTTACCCACAACAAAAACGGCCACCCATAGAGTGGCCGTAAATGCTTGAAAAATATGGTGAGCCGTGCTGGAGTCGAACCAGCGACCCGCAGATTAAAAGTCTACTGCTCTGCCAACTGAGCTAACGGCCCATTTCTCCTTCAAACGAATCGGCGAGCATAGCCCATCTGACCGGAAAAGAAAAGAGCCTATATGCACAGGTGGATTTTTTTTTCCACTCAGGCCCGTTCGTCCAGCCAGACCATCTGAATGGCCTCCAGAACCTTTTCGTTGCAATGGTCGATGGTATCATCAAAACCCGGCAACGCCAACACCCATTGCATCAGATCGGTAAAGCGAACCGACAAGGGATCCACCTCCGGTCGGTCGTCCGCCAGGGCCATGCCTATCTCCTGCACATCGGTCCATCTCATCCCTTTTTCTCCGTTATCGTTGGAAAATGGATCGCCCCGCACGCAGGCCGCGTCTGGCCCACCTTCATGTTCACGGAATAGTCCGGGATGGTGACCCGCAGGCCATCCAACGCCGCCGTCAAGACAATCTGGCAACCCAACCGACTGGTGGCCGTCAAACCGAAGGCCGTATCCAGCAGATCCTCCTCCTCCTCCGTTGGAACCTCCAATCGGTCATACCACTCCGAAGCCACCACCACATGACAGGTGGCACAGGCCAACGAACCTTCACAGGCCCCCTCCAACGCAATATCATGCCGATGGGCCGTTTCCAGCAGAGTGCTGCCCGTTTCCCCCTCGACGGTCTTGTTCATGGGCAGAAAGGTAATTCTGGGCATTTTTGATTGTTCCTCAAGCAAATTCCGCAATATTCCGGCCAGTCATCGCGGCCTGAATGGTGCGATCCATGCGCCGCTGGGCAAAAAAGGCCGTCTCTTTGTCCAGTTGCGCCATCCCCTGGCGGATAAGCTCCTGATCCCCTCCCTGCACGGCCTCCCACAGTCGCGCCGCCACCACCTCGACCTGCCGGAATTCCTGCTCGGAGAGCAAATCACCATCCTGCTTCAACGCCGCAGACACCGCACCCAACACCCGTTCCGCATCCACCCTGGCCTCGTTCAACAGCCGCAGACGCATGTCCTCCGCACCGTGAGAGAGGGCCTCCCGCAACATCTGCTCAATCTGGCCGTCACTCAACCCATAGGAGGGCTTGACCACCACCGACTGCTCGACCTGGGTCGTCTCCTCCCTGGCGGATACCGTCAGCAAGCCATCGGCATCCACCCGGAAAGTGACCCGAATCCGGGCCGCACCCGCCACCATCGGGGGAATGCCCCGCAACTCAAAACGGGCCAGGGAACGGCATTGATTCACCAACTCCCGCTCACCCTGCACCACATGAATCGCCATGGCCGTCTGGCCATCCTTGAAGGTGGTAAAATCCTGCGCCCTGGCAGCGGGAATGGGGGTGTTGCGGGGAATGATTTTTTCCACCAACTCCCCCATGGTCTCCAGACCCAGGGAGAGGGGCGTCACATCCAGCAACAGCAGTTCCGTCTCGCCACTGCCCGCCAGATTGGCCGCCTGATAGGCCGCACCCAACGCCACCACCTGATCTGGGTCCAGATCACACAACGGCTCACGCTGAAACAATTGGGCCACAAAACGCCGCACCAATGGCACACGGGTGGAGCCTCCCACCAGGACCACCCCCTGCAAATCCGCCGCCGTCACCTCGGCATCCTTCATGGCCCGGCGACAGGCCAGACCGGTCCCCTTGACCAGGTCGCCAATCCACGTCTCAAACCACTCGCGGGAAATGGACCGCTGCAACGCCGTACCGTCCGGCAATGGCACCGTTACCGTAACCGTTTCTGTTACGGAAAGCCGCTCCTTCGCGTCTCGGGCCACCTGGCGGCACCTCTGCACCAGATGCGGGTCTGGCTCGGAAATACCCGCTTCCCTCAACAGATAGTCCACCACCCGCTGGTCAAAATCGTCACCCCCCAGACGGGAATTCCCCCCGGTAGCCAACACCTGGAACACCCCCTGGTGAAGCCTGAGAATGGAAACATCAAAGGTGCCCCCCCCCAGGTCATAGATGGCAAACAATCCTTCCCGTCCATTGCTCGCCTGGAAACCGTCCAAACCATAGGCCAGGGCGGCCGCTGTTGGCTCATTGACCAGTCGCAACACCTCCAGACCGGCCAGTCGGGCGGCATCCTTGGTGGCCTGCCGCTGGGCATCGTCAAAATAGGCCGGCACCGTCACCACCGCACCATGCAAGGTGCCACCCAGGGCCTCCTCGGCGCGCCTTTTCAATACCTTGAGAATCTCCGCCGACACCTCCACCGGAGAGACGCTCCCCTCGCCCAGGGCGATACGGACCATCCCCCCCTCCCCGTCCAGGAGTTGCAATGGGGTCTGACCACCCCCCTCCCCGGCGGACAATTCGGCCAAACCGCGCCCCATCAACCGTTTGACCGAGCTGACGGTCCGTTGTGGATGGCTCAAAGCCTCCGCCTCCGCTTCCTGACCCACCAGAATCGTGCCATCCAGGCCATAATGGACCACAGACGGCAAGGCCGGGTGACCCGCACCATCGGTGATACAGACCGGCCTGCCCTCCTCATCGAGGGCCGCAACCAGGGAAAAGGTGGTGCCCAGGTCGATCCCCACCACCCGCCGGTAGCGATGGGAACGGTCACCGCCCTCATGCGGCCGCAGCGATTGACCGGGTTCGGCAATATCCATCAAGAGATCCATGTCAATACCCCTCCTCCGCGTCAATCTTCTCTTCCGCCTGCTCCAACGCCTCCAAAAAACGGCGGTGATAGCGCAGACGATGGTTTGTCTGGACAATCTTTTGCCCCACCTCCGAGGCAACCGAAAGGGCGCACACCTCAAACAAACGGACCAGTTCCGCCTGTTCGAAGGCGATCCGTTCGTCCGCCTGGATACGCAACCGTCCCAACCGTTCGACCGCCTGGTCCGCCGTCAGATCGACCGCCTCCAGGGCCTCCCGATCTTCCATCACCTCCAGCAAAAAATCGGGATCCCGTACCCCCTGTTGGTCCTGCTCCGATAATGGATAACCAAGCCTCTCCAGCAGATATTCACTGCGGGCCAGACGCTGCCGCTGAACTACATCGACGGTGCAACTGAGCAGCTGGAGCCGAACACGGTGCAGATGTGGAAGATCACGCACAACGGCGTGGATGCGCACCCCGTGCACTTCCATCTCGTCA
>CAIWLA010000195.1 GCA_903913345.1 uncultured Magnetococcales bacterium
AGTTTCACGGAAGTCATGGAAAACTGGCATAAAATAATTGATTGGCTTGCTGACTCACCAAGGAAGCGAAAACGCCAGATGCCAACTTTGGAATCGTTAGGTTAACGCTTATGGGGCGAAGCCCCGAAACGGCTGGCGGGGCTTCGCCCCGCACCCCACCAGGAGGGGATAATCCCCTCCTGGACCTCCCTGACAGTTTAGATCCCAACAAAAAACGGAATGTCAACACACCCTAAGGAGCCTGAAAAAAAACAACTTGGACACCTTGATTGACCAAACCGTCCCGACCCAAGTGGAGGGCCGTTGGGTGTACTCAGGCCATAACGGAGGATTGTCCGGTGCGTTCCGCGATCAACTTCCGAAACTGGCGTATGGGCCGTTCGAGCTGCATCTGTTGCTCAGGCGAAATGTTGAGCAAATAGTTGTCCAATCCACCAGACTGATCGACCGAGCGCAAGACACAGGCGGGCAGAGTCAGACGGATAAAACGGTTCAACGACATGCTGTACAAGGATCTCGCCTGCATGTTGGGCATCCACTGATGCCGGGTTTTGCGGTGCGAATGGGAGACGTTATTGCCGCTTTGGGGGGCTTTTCCGCCCAGGGTAGCGTTCCTGGCCATGGTGTCCGGTTCCTTTTGCATTCAGGGATGATTGTGCTGGATGATTGACGAAAAACACGCTATTCTATCCTTGTCTGTGGATGTTCGTCAAGAACATGATTTTCAAAGTGGGCTTTTCGCTTTTCCGATGACCTTTTCATGGTCTCTGAGAAGCGTGTTCCGTCTCATCCCCACTGTCTGAAAATTCCATTGGAGATTGCGATGATGAGGAAGATCGATCCCACGAAAAGCATGGCCCAGTTGGTCTGCGAATATCCGCAATTGGCCCGTATCCTGTGGCAACAGGGGATTGAGTGTGCAGAGTGCATGGCCTCCCAGGTGGACACCTTGAGGGATGTGGCGCGCATGTACAAACTGGACCTGAATCTCCTGATCAAACAGGTTGACGCCATGGACGAAACAAACGACCAGAATGCCTCTTCTTGTTAGACAACGCCGCTTTCATAAACCCATTATTTCCGCTGTACGCGTGTCGGGTATAGAATTGTTATGGACTTGAGTAATTTGCTATCAAAAAAATGGATTCGCATTGGGTTGTCTGCGGGTCTGGTGGTCTCTGTGCTGATCTCTTTCCTGGGGGGTTGCATCCCACCCAACATGAGTGATCCGCCCGATACGGAACCGGCCCTCTCCCTGGCTGCGGAAGAGAACCCTTCCCTGACCGTCACGCCGGTCGCCGGTCAGGGGCATGCATCGGGTGCGGATCCCTTCAGTGTCGATCTCCCGGACGGAGCGGTCTATTATTATTACCTGTTGGGACAACTGTTTCTGCGTGAACACAACTGGCACGATGCCGAGAGGGCATTGATCGAAGTGGCCAAGGTCGATGAGCAATCGGTGGAGACCCGGATGCTCATCGCCCACCTGGCCACCCAACGGGGCGACTTGAACCGGGCCATCCGTTTTTCCGAGGAGGCCATTGCCCTGGACCCCAAGGATGAAAAGTCCCGGCAGTTGCTGGCCGGTCTGCTGACCGCGACCAAGGCGTTTGAGAGGGCAACGGAACAGTACGAAGAGATCCTGAAAATCAATCCAGACCAACTCGCCTCCCGTCTGCAATTGGCGCAGTTGTATGGCCGCATCAACAAGATCGATCTGGCACGCAAGGCACTGGCCCCGGTATTCAGCAAACCGGCCCAGGCATGGAAGGCCCATTTGGCCCTGGGGCGGGCCTATGTCAACGTGCCGGACATGGAGAAAGCGGTGGCCCAGTTTCGCAAGGCCTACCAGATGGATCCGGACAAACTGGAATCGGTTTTGGCCATGGGCGCATCCCTGCAAGAGTTGAAGCGTGCCAAAGAGGCCGAAGCCGTTTACCGGGATTTTTTGGCCAAGCATCCAGACAGCAAGGAAATTCACAGTCGCATGGGACGTCTGCTGTTGAACGAGGATGATCAGGACGCCGCGTTGACCGAGTTTCAGGCCATCAGTCAGATCTCTCCCGACAGCATTCCGGCCCGTCTGACCTCCGCGCTCATTTTATTGAGCCAAAGACGGTATGAAGAGGCCCTGCAGGAGTTGCGCCTGGCCGAGGCCACGCGACCGGAGGACGCCCGGGTCTCCTATTACCTGGGACAGGTTCTGGAATCCCTGGACCGCTTCAAGGAGGCAGAGGAATCCTATGGCAAAGTCACCGTCCGCGAATCCTTTTATGCCGATGCCCAATTGCGATTGGCCTTCCTGGAGGCCGAAGAGGGCCGAAGAGGGGAAGGGATTCGCCGGATACAGGCACTCCTGACAACGGACGCTGCAACACCGTCCCCCGGTGCAGACCAGGAGTCGTCCGTGACCGCCAGCGACCCCAAGGTTCGACTGACCCTGATCGTGGCCTTGAGCGTGTTGCTCATCCAGGACGAAAAATATGCCGATGTGGTGGCGATGGCCTCGCAAGGACTGGCCCTGGATCCCGACCACAATCGTCTGCGCTTCAGTCGAGCCATCGCCCTGGACAAGTTGAATCGTTGGCCGGAAGCGGAACAGGATTTGCTGTTGCATATCAAACAAAATCCTAACGATTCAAATGCTTTGAACTATCTTGGCTACACGTGGGTTGAACGCAATGAACACCTGGAAGAGGCCCTCAAGCTGTTGGAAAGGGCACTGCTCTTGTCGCCTGGAGATGGTTTTATCACCGACAGTGTGGGGTGGGCCTTGTTTCGTCTGAATCGTTTGGATGACTCTTTGCTGCGGATGCGTGAAGCGGTGCGTCTGGAACCCAAGGATCCGACCATTAACGAACATTTGGGCGATGTTTTGCGCGCCAACGGCAAAACGGAGGAGGCCCTCGGTGTCTGGAAAAAGGCTCTGGAGTTGGAACCCAACAATCCGACATTGCAGAAAAAAATTCACATGAACACCTCCTCTGTCTCTCCTTGAACCGCAACTGGCATGGGATACGTTGTTTTTCAAACATCATCCCCGCCCAGGCGGGGATCCAGGCGGCCCCTGCGAAACCTGGTTCCCCGCTTTCGCGGGGATGACGGAAACGGCGCATTCTTCACGGTCGGACTCCTTCTGCTGACCGTGATGGTCTCTGGTTGTGCCACCCTCCCCCAACCGGAGAGGCCCAGAGCCGTCGATCCCCATCCCCTCCTCACCCTGGAACGTTTCCATGCCGATCAGCAAAGACGGCTGGATCGGCTCCACCAATGGCAGGTGGCCGGCATCCTGGAGGTAACCACCGACCGAGGCAGCAGACGCCTGCGCACCGAGATCCAGGGAGAGACCGCCCACCGGGCCAAGGTGACCCTCTTTGGTCTCATGCAGCAGGTTGTGGGGGTGTTGTTTGCCGATTCCGAGGTGATTCGCATGGTGGATGCCGACAAACAACAGATTGTCGAAGTCCCCGCCAATGCAGCGGGATTGCGCCATCTGATCGGCATTGACCTGCCACCCGAAGAGTTGTTTGAATCCATGATCGCCCTGGCGAACCCAGAGGTTGAACACGAAGCCAGCCCTTCGGCGATCTGGTTGACGCGGTTGGGGGAGCGGCTTATCCTGGATCCGGAGACCGGCCTGATCCAGGAACGGTCCGGGCAAACGGAATCCGGTGGATCCTATCGGGTCATCTACGAATGGCCGGAGAGACAAAACGATCTCTCCCTGCCCATGCCCTCCCGGATCCAGGTCACAATGCAGCCGGGAGAGAGCCAGGTCCACTATACGGCGCGCCAGTGGCGGATTCTCGATAAACCCTTTGCGACGAATTGGTTTTCTGTCCTGGAACACTATGCCGGATTTGCCGTGGAACGGCCTTTCCAGGGTACGCCGTGACTGACCTCCATTGTGATCCATGCGGAATGACACGCCGATTCCTGGCACCGGCCAAGGTCAATCTGGCGTTGCGGATTGTGGGTCGCCGCGCCGATGGCTTTCATCTGCTCTGGACGGTCATGACCTTTTTCCCCCTGTATGATAGACTGGAGATCACCTCTCCGGCCTCCGGGTTGCAGCTCATCTGCGACCCGCCTGTCACCACCAACCCGGAAAAAAACCTGGTGTGGCGGGTCGCGCAACGGTTGCAAGAGGAGAGCGGTCTTCGCCACGGCGCACACATTCGGTTGACCAAGCGCATTCCCCATGGAGCCGGTCTGGGCGGTGGCTCCTCCGATGCGGCCACCACCCTGCTCGCGCTCAACCGATTGTGGCATCTTCATCTGCCTCTGTCGCGCCTGTTGCCGATTGGCCTCTCATTGGGGGCAGATGTGCCCATTTTTTTGGGGGGCCAGGCGGCCTTGGCCGAGGGGGTTGGAGAGCAACTGACCCCTCTGCCACAATTGGCCGAGACAGAACTGGTTGTGGTCAATCCGGGCGTGGTCCTGGCCACCGGTCTGGTTTTTCAGCAGTGGCAGACAGGGGAAAAAGGGGCCATGGCGACCGCCATCCCCCCCGCATGGCCGATCTCCCAGGGGAAGAGTCTGCTCCCTCTGCTGGTCAACGATCTGGAATCCACGGCGGTACGGATGGTTCCCGTCATTGGTCAGGTGGCAGAGGCATTGCGGCGTCACGGTGCCCAGGCCACATTGATGTCCGGCAGTGGTTCCTCCGTATTCGGCCTTTTTGCCGACCGCGAACAGGCCGAGACCGCTGCCGGAGCCTTGCGCCACACCCATCCAGACTGGCAGATTCAGGCGGGGAAAACTTTCAACCAACATCCCTTTGCCAACGAGTGGGAATCTGGTATAAGTGACCATTCATGAGTGATGGGCCGTCGCCAAGCGGTAAGGCCCCGGATTTTGATTCCGGCATCCCCAGGTTCGAATCCTGGCGGCCCAGCCATCTCCTCTGCCTTGCACCCGGATTGCATACATCAATCGGTACGGGTACTTCTTAACCGTTTTTCATTGACACATTCCACCTTAGTGTGAAACAATGGCGCGCGGTTGAAGTGCCGCCCGCCCCTTGCACCGACATCCAGACTGGTCTCACCCAAACAATTGGAGGATGCACACAATGAGAGTCGCTCGATTGATTTCTGGTATGATTTTATTGGGATCTTTAATGTTTTCCGGGACTGTATGGTCCGAACCCGAAAAGGCCTACACCAACAGCATTGGCATGTCGTTTGTCCTGATCCCGGCTGGAACTTTCATGATGGGCGCGAAACCGGGGGCGGATATCAACTATGACGAGGTTCCACAACACCAGGTAGCGATCAGCAAGCCCTTTTATCTGGGCAAGTATGAGGTCACCCAGGCACAGTGGAATGCGGTCATGGAAAAAAACCCCAGCGAGTATAAAGGGGCTGATCGGCCTGTGGAAAACGTGACTTGGGAGAGTGTGCAACATTTCATCCGCCGATTGAACGCCAAGGAAGGGACGGATCTCTACCGTCTGCCAACGGAAGCCGAATGGGAATATGCGGCGCGGGCCGGAACCATCACCCGCTTTTATTGGGGAGACTCCGAAGACGATGCCAAGCAGTATGCCTGGTTCAATACCAATTCGGGGGAACAGAGCCATCCGGTTGGTCAAAAATTGCCGAATGCCTGGGGTCTGTACGATATGGCGGGCAATGTGTGGGAGTGGGTGGAGGATTGGCATGATGGCAGTTATTACGCCAACACCCCCGAAATTGATCCGCCCGGTTTCAAAAGAGGCATGTATCGGGTTTTCCGGGGCGGCAGTTGGGAATACGAACCGGCCCTCATGCGCAGCTCCTATCGCAACGATGGTCGCCCGGATCGCCGGTATGACGACCTGGGTTTCCGCCTCGTGAGAAATGTGGCCCCTTGAGGGATCCCTTCTCTTCCAGAATAGTGACACGATTGGCAAATAAGCCGCCCCGGTGGGCGGCTTTTTTTTTTGCGAAAAGGAGCCGACGACACGCGTCGGTTCCCAACCATGACCCGGTATGATACGAGTCCCTCCTGGGACCGTTTCCGCTTCGGCTATACCTTAATGAGAGGAGAAGCACCTTGAAAAC
>CAIWLA010000196.1 GCA_903913345.1 uncultured Magnetococcales bacterium
CCCCCATACCCACTGGACCGCATCTTTAATTTTGTGGAACACCATCCCCGATTCCAGACACTGCTTGAACCATTTTTGTTTTATCAGGTTTCTGACGATCACTTTAACGGTATTGTTCTGCGTGCACAACAAGTTATCAAACAAAACAGGGAAAGGAAACTATTAATAGATGGTTTCTTGAATCGAATAGAAGGTATTCGTTCCGGTACAGATCATGAAGCAATATTGCGTTTAGCCGGGATATATCGTGGTGAATTTTATAATTTGGACAAAAACGCATCCCCAAAAGAACGCCTCATCAAAACAACCACCCATGAAATTGCCCTGGCGGCTGAGCAGGGATTTCTTCAGTACGGAAAAACCATCACTTGTCCGACGCCAGAGGAAATTGGACTACTTTTGAAAGAAAACAGGTCATCTTATATCTCTTGGATAATTTTGGCATACATGGACCTGACTTTTGAAAGAAACCATGGGAATGTTTGGGATGTATCAGACTCAACATTAGAATCTGCTGTATGTTTTGGTCTCATTCAATTATCGTATAGTAAACATCCACAGTGGTTCTCGGCAATTATCACGGACAAACCAGAACTGGCAGCAAAGGCTTGCCAGAGTTTTTGGCTACCACAGTTGCTGGCCGGTAAAGAACATGTCATTGGGCTATGGGAGATGGCCAATGAGGATAAATGGGCCGGTATAGCACAAAGAGTGGCCATTCCCATGTTGGGTAAACACCAAAAATTAAACAAGGAACACCTTCGTAATCTGATTATTGCTGCTTTGCGCTGTGGCAAAAAAGAGGATCTTCTGGATCTGGCAAAAACTGCCATTGATCGGCAAACGGATCAAGATGCCAGTTGGCCAATATGGGCAGCAACTGCTTTTTTGATAAATCAATCCTCGTGGTCGCAGATTCAACAAACCATTCTTAGAAATCAGGACTATTCCTTTGAGTTTCTCAAATTCATCGATAATGTCACCCATGGCGATCGTTGGAATAGTAAAGGCTATGTGCCTGGATTTTCATTATCGGTTTCTGCCATGCGCCTTCTCGTGGTCGCCATGGGGAAACACTGGCCGCCAACTGAACGTGGAACCTCAGAGTGGGGTGTGTCGAGCCATCTGCATGGCATGATCAACCAAATGGGTGCTGACACATCCCAGGATGCCTCGAAAGCCCTCCAATCCTTGGCTGACGATCCAGACCTTCGAGCATGGCGTGATCAAATCCTCCATACACTGGCGGATCATCGACAAACGGTTGCGAACAAGACATTTTCACCACTTACATGGCAGGAGGTATTCAGGGTTATTACGGGCGGTGCTCCCACGACGACAGGCGACCTTCATACTTTGGTGGTTGACCAGATCCGTACAATCGCAAGGGAGCTTAGGGACGGAACCGCTGATGGTTACAAGGTTTTCTGGAATTTAGACGGCTATAACAAAACAACTGGTCCGGTTCCTGAAGAAGCTGGACGAGATCGACTCCTGGAAAAGTTGCGTTGCAAACTGTCTCCTTTGAACATCCATGTCGAACCAGAGGGGCACTATGCCGACGATAAAAGGGCCGATATCAAGGTATCGTTCAACTCCTGGAATCTCCCAATAGAAATCAAGCGGCATTATCATTCAAAGCTTTGGGTTGCTGCGGAATACCAGTTGATTGCTCAGTACGTTCGAGACCCTTATACAGATGGGTATGGGATTTATCTCGTGTTCTGGTATGGGGAATCTGCAGAAAGGCGAATGCCAACTCCCCCTGATGGCATAATCCGTCCGAGTTCGCCGACAGAACTTGAAGATGCCTTGCGATCAAAAATTCCTCCTGACAAGATGGATAAAGTCTGTGTCATCGTCATGGATGTATCATCGCACAAACCGTCCAAATAGAATGATGTAACTGGCCAACGAATGCAACCTATTGGAATGGGAGACAAAGACATGAACAAACGTGTTTGGAACATCGGTGAAATTCGTGACGTCATGGGGGCTCTGCTGTCCTTGCCGGGCATGAAGAGGGAATATGGTTCGGGGATGCATATACTTGCGGACACCCTGCAATCCATGGAAGAGGCGGGCTGGAAAGATGGCGATGATGTCCTGGAGACACTGCTACAAGCGTGGCAGGGTCAGGGATACTTCGCCAAGAAGGGAAGGAAAGATATCAGGAAAATACTGGAACTCCGCAAGCAGATGAGCGGTGAGAACCGTTTCGTGGTCTGAAACTGCAGAGGGAACGACGGTGATCCTGCCCGCGCCCATCATAAAGAGGATGTGCCGGATTCCCTGGCAACGGGTAGAGTCCGGCGTGCTCCTCGTTGTGCTTCGGTCAGTTTCCCACAATTCTGAACACATACTCCACCGCATCCGCCAACGACTGCCCACCACCACCGAACTGGTTAAATGCCGGGAACTTCATGAAAATCGTCTTTCCGGCCAGTGCCGGATCGTAGGCGTACCGGAAAATCGCCCCATCGCACCGAACGAACGGACTCTGGCTTGGGTGTGCTTTAATTGGTGTGCCGTAAAGGCCGCGTCGCATGTACCCGCCCAGGGTATAGGTGCATGCCCCCGTCAGCGTGGCGGTCGAGTACGCGAAAAATTCCCCATCAACCCACGCCAGGGTTGCCCGGTTGTCGGCGTCGGCGACACTGCCAGAGGTCAGCGCGCCGGAGGACTCGGACAGATCAACCGAGCATGTGTGGGTGGTGTCCGGGTCCGTGCCAGAC
>CAIWLA010000197.1 GCA_903913345.1 uncultured Magnetococcales bacterium
GTTTGATCCACGCATATTGCACCGCATTGGTATCCTGGTATTCATCCACCAGAATATGCAAAAAACGGTCGCGGTAGCTGTCCAGCACCTCAGGATGTTCCTGCCACAAGGTGAGGCAGTTGGTCAGCAGATCGCCAAAATCCATGCCATTGAGACGGCGCAATTCGGTCTGGTATTCGGTAAACAGATCGACCACCTTGGCGCGATCCGCCTCCTTGCGTATCTGCTCTGGACCAATGGTTTCCGGGCGCAGGCCATCATCCTTCCAGCGGGAGAAGGTGTTCACCAACCGTTTGGGGGTCCAGTACAGGTGTTCAAACCCCAGTCGCGCCACCATTTTTTTGACGACCTGCAACTGCTCGTCGCTGTCGAGGATCAAAAAATCGCTGTTGTAGTGCAGATATCCGGCATTCTGGCGCAGAATGCGTGCCCCCATGCCGTGAAAGGTGCCGATCCAGAGACGGTGCATGACCGCCGCCTCCAACTGTAACAGCTCTGTCACCCGTTCGCGCATTTCCCGCGCCGCCTTGTTGGTAAAGGTGACGGCCAATACCCGGTCCGGGGCGATTGCGCCGGTGTGCAGCAGGTGGGCCAGGCGGCGGGTGAGCACGCGGGTTTTGCCCGATCCCGCCCCCGCCAACACCATGACGGCCCCCCGGTGCGCCACAACCGCCTCCCGTTGTGGCGGATTCAAGTCATCCAAAAGGTCTGTCTCTGTCATGGTTTGTCCCTGGTATGGGGGGGGGCGGACAACCGCCCCCCGCTTTTTTAATGTTTTTTAAAGTATTGCCGGGGTCCGGGGTCCGTCACGGTCCCCGGTGGGGGTTTGGGGGCAAAGCCCCCAACAACAACATCGAGCCTTTCCGTCTGCCGGGTGGCGTCACGGCGGTGTCCGGCGGGGCGGGGTTGCCGTGCGCTGACCTCTGGAGACTGTCGGGCTTTTTTCCGGCCTCCCCCAGAGGGCCCTGCCCTCTGGACTCCCGCCAGGGGAGATAATTTCCCCAAGACCCCATAAAACGGATGCCCCCCACCTGTCCACTACCCGCTGCCGGTTTCCCGCTCCATCAACGCCTTGTTGTAGGCGCGCACAATGTCATGGTCGGTGATCATGCCGACGGCCTTTTCCAACTGCTGGGCGGAAACCACCGGCAATTCCTCCACATTGCCCGCCCCCATGCGGCGAAAGGCGCTGTACAGGTTGTCCTCATCGGTCACGGTAATGGTGGAACGGGTGGTGATATCCCGCAGCAGCACCCAATCCCCCCGGTTGCCTTCATAGGCATGAATATCCTGAAACGACACAATGCCCTTGAGCCGCCCGTCATCGTCCACCACCAGATAATTTTCCTCTCTGGAGTGGTGGATTTTGTCCCGCACCTGCTGAATGGACATGGTATCAACCAGACGGACACAATCCCGCTGCATGACACTGGCAACCGGAATCTGGTTCAACAAACCCGATTCCCGCCCGGACCAGAGATTGATGTTTTTGCGACGCAACACACGGGTGTAGACCGAATCCCGATAGACCTGATTGACGAGCAGAGTGGCGACAATCGAAGAGAGCATGAGGGCCAGCATGATGCGATA
>CAIWLA010000198.1 GCA_903913345.1 uncultured Magnetococcales bacterium
CACCGCGTTGACCAAGGTGCCTCGCACACCCAAGTTCATGTGCGGCGTCATCAATCTGCGGGGAAGTGTGGTCCCGGTGATGGACATGCGCCTGAAGTTTGGCATGTCCCAATCTGAACGCACGGTCAATACCTGCATCATCATCATCGAGGTGACCGTCAATGACAACAAGACGGTGCTGGGGGCCATGGCCGATTCGGTCAAAGAGGTGATGAGCCTGGACCCCGATCAGATCGACGCCGCCCCCAAAATCGGTGCCAAATTGCGTACCGACTTTATCCGGGGCATGGGCAAACAGGGGAATCATTTTATTATTATTCTCGACACCGACAAGGTGTTTTCGGCGGAAGAATTGGAACATGCAGTGGATCTCAGCGGTGGCCGCGAAGCGGCTGAATAGGCGGATGCCGCCCGCACTGTTTACGCAACAACCCCTTTGAGTCAGGATTGAATGGCCCGTGAACGATGCAACCGTGTTGAACCGGGAGGTTCAGGTCGAATTTGGCAAGGAACTGGGGGAACTGCGTACCGCAGGCGGACAGATTCGCTCCCTGGTCCGTGATTCTGTTGTCAAACTGGACAACAGTTTCAATGGCCTGCGCCAGCAGGCCGGAGAGCAGCAAGAGATGGTGGTGGGATTGGCTACCGACCTGGATGGACAGCCAACCGGTCAGGATGCGGAATCCAGGCCGAAAGAGTCCGCCAATTCGGTCAATATTCAGGAATTTGTGCGGGCCACCGATGACATTCTGAAGACGTTTGTGGATCGGATTGCCCAAATCAGTCAGGAAAGCATGCGCATGGTCTATCGCATGGATGATGTGGCGGCCTACATGCTGCGGGTACAGGAACATCTGGGCAAAATCAACACCGTGGTCGAATTGACCAAGGGTCTTGCCCTCAATGCCCGTATCGTGGCGGCACGGGCCGGTCGATCCGGCGAGGCCTTTACCTTTGTGGCCACGGAGATACACCAACTGGCCTCCTCCTCCCGTCAGGTGAGCGACCAGATCAGCACGGCCGTGGAAGAGACCAATGCCAACATTCATTCGGTCAGGGATATTGTCAAGGAGATGGCCTCCATGGATATGGGATTTGCCATGGATGCCAAAGGCCAGGTCAATACCATGATGGGTGATATCAGTGAAATCAACAGAATAAGGACGGCAACACTCCGACGGGTTTCCGAAATTACCGATGACATTGACGGCAATGTGGACGCAGCGGTTTCCCTCTTGCGGTTTGAAGAGCCTATCACGCAGATACTCAAAAGGATCGAGCGCAAGTTGACCGCGCTGGAACGGTTTCCCCGACTGGTTGATCTGGATATGCTGATGAACGACTCCCTGCCTCAACAGGAACGGTTGACCAAATTGCAAAACAGTCTGTCGCAACAGAAACAGATCTTTGATGCGGCTTCGGCCGGATAGCGTAGTGGCACGTGTGGTGAATAACAATGGATAGAATGGACCCGGCAAAACTGTCTCAGGATTTACGAGTCGAACTGCGGAGAGAACTGGCGAGTCTGCGTGCGGATGGCGCGCAAGTTCGGATGCTGGTACAGGATGCGGTGGGCAAACTGAGCGAGAGTTTTACCCTGTTGCGCGAACGGACCGCCCAGCAAAATGAACTGGTGGCCGAGTTGGTCTCCAGCATGGAAAAACAGGGGAACCAAAGCCGATCGGACAAGAAGAAAAGCCATATCACCATTGGTGAATTTGTGGTGGCCACCGATACCATCCTGCAGGCCTTTGTGGAACATATCGTGGAGGTCAGCAGGCAGAGCATGTCGATGATGTACCGTATTGATGATGTCTCTTCGGAAATGTTGCAGGTGGAAGAGTCCCTGGGAAAGATCAACGCCATCGCCGATCTGACCAAGGTGCTGGGGTTGAATGCGCGCATTGTCGCCGCGCGGGAGGGCCAGGCGAGTGGGGCCTTTTCTGTGGTGGCGGCCGAGGTGCGCCGGTTGGCCATTGCCTCGCGTGAAGTCAGCGGACTGATCAGTGATGTGGTGGTCGAAACCAGCGGGCATGTGGACACCGCCAAAGAGGTGGTCAAGGAGATGGCCTCCAAGGATATGAGTTTTTCCATGGAAGCCAAAAACAGGGTGGATGCCATGATGGACCAGATCAGTGCAAACGACCAACTGACGGCCAAAATGTTGCAGCAGGTGGCCCGTATTACCGGGGATATTCACAACTCCATTGGGATGGCGGTACTCTCTTTGCAGTTTGAGGACATGGTCACGCAAATCACGCAAGGCATAGACAAAAAAATCTCCGCCATGGAAAAATGGGACCATGTCTTTGACCTGGATCTGTTGCTGAATGACGCCATGCCCCGCAGAGAACGCATCACGTACACCCAGCAACGGCTCCAGGAACAACAAAAATTACTGCAATCCATCAGCCACAAACCCGTGCAGCAGGAGAGCATGGACGAAGGGGATATTGAGCTGTTTTAAACCGCCCATTTCTGGACTGTCGCCCTGTTTCAACCATCCCCTCGCCCCTGCCTTTCTCCGCACACAGCCACCATCCAGACTCAATGCCGACAGGGAGCCGCTTGTGGTGGACCGACAATCCCCTTCTGGAAGTTGTCCAGTTGTGCATGCAGTGCCTTGTATGCCTCAAGGACCGCCTTCTTCCCTGCCAGACCGCGTTCCATGACCGCGATGCGATGGGTTTCCATTGCAATGGGGTCACTGCTGGTCTGGTTGCCCATTTCGTTGAGCAGAGTGGCTTTGGTCTCATTCTGGTCGGTCAAGGTTTTGGCATAAGAGGCCCAAACGGCCTCCTGAGCGGGGGTGATGGCCAGTTGCCGCTTGGCAACGGTCAGACAATTTTTCAGGACTTCTGGATGTTTTGGCCAGGCGAATCCCATCCCACCGTGCGGCCGACCCATCCTTCCAGAACCCATACCCCGCCCGTCTTGTGGACCGTTCGCCATACCGGGACCAGGCCCCATCCCCCGCCAGCCCTGTCCGCCCCACCCACCCGCAGGCCCCATCCCCTGTTCGTTCTGCCCACTGTTGTTCGTCATGCCCGCCCCCTGGTTTTGGCCAACCGTCCCCTCCTCGGCCAGAACCTGGCTCCATGAGAAGGCTCCGATCATCCATCCCAAAGCCACCCAGACGGCCATTCCTGTTTTTGTCACTGTTTTGCGCATACGCTTCTCCCTGGAAATGTTTTTTTGTTGGTTGTTTTGACGAAAACTCATGCAACGACCGCTTTCTGAACGACCTCTTCGTCCATATACCGGCCAGACTCCAGTGGCAGCAGAATGGTCACCTCCAGACCGCCTTCGGCCCGGTTGCGGGCGGTGATCTCCCCACCGTGCTCGCGTACCACTCTGGCCGCGATGGCCAGACCCAGTCCAAAACAGCCCGATCCCCTCTCACGGGACTCTTCCACACGATAAAACGGCAAGAAAATGCGGGCAAGATCCCCTTCTGGAACCCCTGGCCCCTCGTCAGAGATCACCAGTCTGGCCCGTTCGCCCTGGACAACCAGCACCACCCGGACGGTGCCCTGTTGACCGGAGTGGTGCAGGGCGTTGCGCAGGACATTATCGATGACAGAGCGCAACCCCGTGGCATCGGCCCACAACAAGGCGGCATCCACCTGCTCCTGGATCAACAAACACTCCTTTTGCTCCATCTCAAAGCGGGCATCGGCCACCACGGTACGGACCATCTCGCCGAGATCCACCAGGGCATCGCGTCGAATGCCGCCCGGTTGGGCAGGACGGGAAACGGCGATGATCTGGCCGATCAGGGCGTCCAGACGTTCCAATTCCATCTCCATGCGGGTGAGATTGTCGTCCGGTCCATTCAGGGATTGCTCCATCAGCCCCAAAGCCACCCGCATCCTCGCCAGGGGAGAACGCAGTTCATGGGAGACATCCCGCAACAGACGGTTCTGGACATGGAACAGCTCTTCCAACTGCCGGGCCATAAAGTTGAAATCGCGTTCCAGATCACTCAATTCGTCTGGCAGTCGGACACGAATCACCGGGGTACGGGCGGACAGATCGCCACTGGCCATGGCCAAAGCCATCCCTCTCAGGCGGCGAATGGGTCGGGTAAAATGCCGAGCCAGTAAAAACACCACCAGGGTGCTGATGATCACCACCCCCAATGGCAGAAGGGGATATCCCTGGATGATGCGCTCCCAGGGGGATGGGGGTAAAATAATCAATCGGTACGGATGATGGGCAGAATCATGGGCCAACAGGGGATGATGGGCAGACGGATCCCCCGCTTCCTGCGCAGGATCGCCTGGCGAACGGGCATTGTTTGGTGAGGCGTTGTCTGGCGGGAGCGGGACGTGGCGGTGGGGAGCAGAACCCGAATGGTTTTGGAGGCGATGCAGCAGAGTCTCCGGCAATGCCCGCCCCAGTATATCGTGGTTGTCGGCGTCCAGCACCCGCAGAGAATCTTTGAGTGGCGAATCGGACAGCCCCTTTCGGAGCGCATCCACCCCCTGGGTCTCCAGCAGGGTGGCCAATGCCCGGCGTTCCTGGAGCAACTGGGAGAGCCGCTGACGCCATTGTCCGTCCATTTCCGCCCGCAGATAATGACCGCTCCAGAATAATACAACGCCTGCAATCAACACCGTCAGCAGGAAAGAGAGAAACAGCTTGAAAAA
>CAIWLA010000199.1 GCA_903913345.1 uncultured Magnetococcales bacterium
CCCCCGCGCAGGAACAAAACGGCTGACCGAGTTGGGCGCGAACAAAAAATGGCGCACCGGCACCGCCCCTTGCCACCTGCGCAACAACCCCTCTCCCGCCCCCATCGCCAACGTCAGGGAAACCAACAGGAGTGTGCCGTTGACAGGCCATCGCCACAACAGAATGGCCACCAGAAACGCCCCAGAGATCCCCCCCACCATCCACCGGGTATGGTCACAGCCGCCGGGAAACAACAGAAACGGCTCGGCCAGCGGTCGAATGAATTGATCATACAAGGCCGGGCCGTAGCGGCACTGCGCCTCTGTGACCAAAGCACGCGCGACATCGGGATGGTCCATATCCTGATGCAGACGGAGCCTCTCTCCCTCTATCTGCGCCTGCTGGCTGGGATCCAGGGTCAGGGTGCTGGCCCCGTTCAAACAGGCCAAGGCCGCCTCCCCATCCCCCTGTTGCTGCCAGGCATTGGCACTATAGATCAAATAATTGGCCGCATCGCTGGCACGACCCTGCGCCAGATGAAACCGCTTGTTTTCCTCTAAAAAAGGGACAGCCTCGGCAAAACGCCTGGCCCCCAACAGGGAAAATCCCAACTGGTGCCGGGCCACCGCCGCCGCCATGAACTGGCCATCATGCTCCAACCGCTCCATGGCCTGGGTAAAAGGAGCAACAGCCGCCTCATAATCCTGGGCATCGTATAAACGATTACCCTGGGCAAGCAAACGGTCGCTCTCCTGATCCGCCCAGAGCAGAGACGATGAGAAGAGAATAAACAGGAACAACAGAGGTGACAGGAGAACGAGAACGGATCGCCAACGGGGGAACCGGAACGAACCTTGAGCATTAAGACGGGGGCTTTGCCCCCGACCCCACCAGTGGCTCCGCCCCTGGACCCCGCCAGGGGGAGAATCCCCCTGGACCCCTGATGGATTGAAATGATTGGATGGAGTCCAGCGGAGGCGGTCAGCCGCCATGCGGCGGTTCCGTTGCATCAACCGACTCACTCCTGCCCAACACCTCGTCCATGATGGCATCCCTGGAATAGGGCTTGTTGATAAAACCACTGCACTTGCCCTCCAGATGGGAGGCCAGAAAATCCTGCGGATCTTCGGAACTGGTCTGCATGATAATACGCACCGGCTCCATCGGCGGGTCAGAGGGGTGGGCCTCCCGGTGGGACAACTCTATCTTTCTGATCCTTTTCAAGGTCTCAATCCCATCGAGACCCGGCATGATAATATCGAGCAGAACAACCTGGAAGGGCAAGCCATTGTTTTGTGCATATTCAAAGAGTTCAATCCCCTTTTGTCCCCTCGTGGCGACAAAACATTCACAAATGTCGGTCAGCATGTTTTTTAAAATGGCAATGGATGCGGGATGGTCGTCAATAATCAGTGTCTTGAGTTTCATTGATTTTTTTATCCCCCTGCGACCAGTCACCAGCGGACTGTACCGGCTCAGTATCTCAACAGGCCTGGGGTAATTCAAGGTGCATCAGACCGGGATGGGGGAAATTTTTGCAAGGCATGGAAGAGACGGTCTCCGTCTGGTACTCTGTACCCCGTGCGCATGACAGGTGTCGAACACCGTTTCCTGGAGCAAAAAGGGTGGAGAAAGAGAAGATACTGGTGATCGATGATGAACAAATCGTCTTTGATTCGATCCAGGACACACTGGAAGAGCAGTATCATCTCTATTACGCCAGCAATGGCGAGATGGGTCTGCAGTTGCACCGGGAACACCAACCCATCCTGATCATTCTCGACCTGCGGATGCCGGTCATGAATGGATTGGAATTTTTGCGGCGCATCGGCCTCTCACCCCAGGATCCCTATGCGGTGATTGTCCTCTCCGGACACGCCGTCGGGGCAGAGGTCGGAACCTGCTACCAGATGGGCATCACCGCCTTTTTGCGGAAACCCTTCAACGTCTTTGAACTGAAGGGGCTGGTGGCCCAGTGCATCGCCACCAAAAAACTGCAAGGGACACATGCCCAGTTGATCTCCGAAATCGAAGAACGGACGAATGCCGAAACCATGGATTTGCTCTTTTCCCTCGTCGGGGATTTTTCCAATATCAAGGATCGGGAGAACGCGGAAACCCTGGATCTGCTCTTCTCCCTCGTCGGGGATCTCCTCTGCATCCTGGACAACAAGGGCCGACTGCTGCGGATGAGCCACTTCTGGGAAGATCTCCTGGGCCACCCCACAGAGGAATTGAAAAACCGGAATTTTCTGGATTTTCTCCACCCGGACGATGTGGCAGACTTTCGGGCCGCCATGCAAACCCTGTTGGATCAGAAAAATCCGCCCATCTTCCATATCACCAACCGTTATCAACACCAGGATGGCTCCTGGCACTGGATCGAATGGTCGATCGCCACCCACAAAAAACAGGCCTTCTATGCCACCGGTCGTGATATTACAGAACAAAAACAACGCGAAGAACAACTGATCCAGGCGAGAGACCTGGCCGATCAGGCCAATCGGGCCAAAGGAGCCTTTCTCGCCACCGTCAGCCACGAAATTCGCACCCCCATGAACGCCATTATCGGCCTGAACACCCTGGCCCTCCAACACAACCTCCCACCCAAGGTGCGCGATTATCTCCGCAAGATGCGCACGGCATCCCACTCCCTGCTGCGTATTCTCAACGATATTCTGGATCTCTCCAAGATGGAGGCCGGCAAACTGGAGATGGAACAGATCCCGTTCCATCTGGTGGAAACGTTTGAAAATATTGGTAATCTTTTTCGCCACAAAGGCGGGGATAAAAATATTGAACTGGTCCTGGTCTTGCCGCCCAATCTGTTGCTGGAGGTCGTCGGGGATCCCCTGCGCCTGGGGCAGATACTGGTCAACCTGGTCAGCAATGCCATCAAGTTTACCCATGCTGGAGAGGTGGTGGTTCAGGCCCAACGTCTGGAACAGACGGAGCAGACTCTCCTGGTGCAATTTTCGGTACGGGACACCGGTATTGGCATCTCCCCAACCCAACAGGAGGCACTGTTTCAAGCCTTCGCCCAGGCGGACAGCTCCACCACCCGGCGTTACGGCGGGACCGGCCTGGGGCTGGCCATCTCCAAACAACTGGTGGAGAGAATGGGGGGACGGATTTGGGTGGAGAGCCAAACGGATCAGGGCAGCGTCTTCCATTTTACGGTGGCCTTGGGGCTGGGACAGGAGGTGTTCCATCGCCCCCTGGTCCTGGACGAAGACTTGCAGGGATTGAAAGTGCTGGTGGTGGATGACAACGAAACCTCGCAAGAGGTGTTGCGGGAGTTGTTGCAGGCCTTTTCCCTCTCTGTCACCACGGTTGGCTCCGGGAAAGGGGCACTGACTCTCCTGCACCAGGCCAGCGAGACCCAGGAGGCGTATGCGTTGGTGTTGATCGATTATCGTATGCCAGAAATGGATGGTTTGGCCACGGCCGCCGCGATTCAGCAGGAGACCAGCCTGTTTCGCACCCTCTCCCACCTCTCGCCACCCGCAACCACCCCAAAGCTGGTCTTGATGAGTGCCTTTGCCAGCGATGATGTCCAGAAAAATGCCGCCAAATTTGGTCTGGATGGATTTATTGAAAAACCCTGCTCGCGTCTTTTTCTGTTCGACACCATCCGGGAACTGTTTGGCAAAGAGGTGCCCACCCATTTTCAGCAACAGCATTTGTCCGATGTGGAACAACAGGTCCGGGCTTATATTTGCGGGGCACGCATCCTCCTGGTGGACGATATTGACCTCAATCGGCAGGTGGCACGGGAGTTGTTGGAAGGGATGGGACTGTTGATCGAATTGGCCTCCAATGGCCGGGAAGCAGTGGACAAAGTGGAACAGGGGGGGAGTGCCTTTGACGCCATTCTCCTGGATCTGGAAATGCCGGGAATGGATGGGTATCAGGCCGCACGCCTCATTCGCCAGAATCCGCTGTACACCAAACTGCCCATTATTGCCTTGACCGCCCACGCCATGGATGGCATCTGGCCACTCTGTCAGGCGGCGGGAATGAACGATTATGTGGCCAAACCGATTGACAGTGTGGAATTGTGCAAACTGTTGCTGCGCTGGATTCCGGCGCGCATGGCCTCCGAGGAGGTGCTGGAGGCAGTGGCCACCCAGACCCGCCACCAGCAGGAGAGCCGAGGGTATGAACAACCCGCCCAGCCGGTCACCCTTCCCGGTATCGATGTGGCTTCCGCACTGCGGCGCATGAACAATAATGTTCAGTTGTTTCAAAACATGTTATCGATTTTTTATCGGGAATTTTTTGCGGCCTCCACCACCATTCGCACCGCCCTGGACGAACAGCAAGAGGATGGTCGGAAATCCGCCCGTCTCTTTGTCCACACGATCAAGGGGATGGCAGGTAACCTCTCTGCCGAACAACTGTTTCTGGCGGCTCGTGACCTGGAGGATGCCATCCATGAAGAGAGACGGGAGGATTGGCCCCCGTTGCTGAACCGGTTCGATCAGGCCCTCCATCAAGTGATGCAGACGATCCAGACCTATCAGGCGGAAAACAGACCGGAGACGACCACGGCCACGATACCGCCGGCGTTTCGACCGGACGAGGCGGCCATCCGGTCAGGGATGCAAAAATTGTACGGGCTGATCAATGCCAGCCATTCGGATGCAGAAGAGCTTTTGGCCACCCTCAAACCCTCGTTGCCAACCGCCGAGTCCGCGTCAGAGGAGATGACGCAACTGGAAGCCTCTCTCGGTCAGTACGATTTTGAGGGGGCATTGATCCCCCTCAAGACCATTGCCCATCGTCTGAACATCGCCCTGGGTGAGGATATGGGTTAAGAGAAAAGGACAGAGGGGGTCTGGGAGACCGTCCGATAACCGACCATCCAACCCAACACCTCCCGATCGACACCAACCGGGGGTTCCCGAAAACCGGACAGCCAGTCCAGCAGATCCAGATCCGACTGCTGCAACAAGAGAATCATCCGTTCGCAGGCCTCATCCGTCAATTGGTCCAGCTGCCCGGCCAGAAAACGGCTGAGCAGTTGCTCCATCTCGGACATGGAACGGCGTTCTGCAATAAAAACCAGCCGCTTGCGTATGATGTCGTCCCTACTCGCCATCAAAGATCACCAATTTTTGCCCCAGATTTTTCTCCGAGGAACAGTGGCCATCCCAAGGCGATTTGCCATAAAAAATGGCCCCTTCCGTCATCACCTGTTCATAATGGGCATCGTGCAAATTGGTTTTGCGCAGATCCACCCCGGTCAGGTCGCAGGAGACAAACCGCGTCCCCTCCAGAGACGTTTCCCGCAAGCTGGCCCCACGCAGACAGGCACCGGTCAGGTCGGATTGATTGAGACTGGAAGAGAGAATGTGTACCGCAGACAGATCGGCACGACGAAAGGAAAGATGGTCCAGGGTGCATAACAGAAAACGGGCATGAGACAATACCGCATCCGTAAAATCACAGTCGGTAAACGACGAACGCTGACAAAAGGCATATCCCAGACGACTGCCCGAAAAAGAGACCCCGGACAACCGGCTCTCCTGAATATGGACCTCCGTCAGGTCACACCCGGACAGGTTGCAGTCGTACAGACGACTGCCCACCAACACAACCCCCGCCAGATCGAGACCAGAGAGGTCAACGGCGCGGATCTCTATAAAGGATAGATCCGCGCCTTTCAGATGACCATCATGACCAAACGCCTCCAGCAGTGCCGCCTTTTGCGTGAAGGGCTGCATGGCCTTTGACCCGCTCAAGGACGAGCGAGGTCAATGATCTTGTTGATATCATACCCGGCATGGCCACCCACCTTGGTGACAATGGCCGCCAGACGCTCGTCCAGAGTCGGCTTGTCAATCTTGTACAGCAGGCCCATGGGGGCATGTCCTTCCGCATCCCGCCGGGCCAACTCCATGGCCGCTCCCAGATTGCTGGTATCGTGATCGGCTGGCACATCCCGGACCAACTCACGATAAAACTCCACCGTGTCAATGTTGTTGTAGGTGGGGCATTGCGAGAAAATATGCACATAGGAGAAACCCTTGTGCTCCATGGCACCCTTGATCAACTCGGCACAAATCTGGGGCTTGCCCGCAAACCCCTGGGCCACATAAGTGGCACCATAGGTCAACATGTAGAGCAACGGATTCAACGGCTCATCCGGTCCCCCATACGGCGTGGTGTAGGCCTTCAACTCCGGGCGGGAGGTGGGGGAGTATTGCCCCTTGGTCAAACCATAGATGCCATTGTCATACAGGACATAGGTCAGGTTGACATTTTTCCGGGCCATGTGGGGCATGTGACCACCCCCGATGGAATAACCATCCCCATCGCCACCGGTGACCAGCACCGCCAGATCCGGACGAGCCAGTTGCGCCCCCGTGGCCACCGGTCCGGCCCGACCGTGGAGGGTGTGCATCTTGTAGGACTTGATAAAGTAGGGCGTCCGCGACGAACAGCCGATACCGGAGATGGCCATCAGGTTGGAATAATCCACACCCAACTCCGACAATGCCCGATAGATGCTGTTCAAAATGCCATGGTAGCCACAACCGGGGCACCAGACGACACTCACCTCTGATTTGTAATCCTTCGGTTTCAGATCAACTTTATGGAGCGCGGCAACAGACATCAGAGTATCTCCTTGACTTTATCGATCATCTGAATGGGGGTGAAAGGCAGGCCACCACAGATCGTAAATGGGATCGGCTTGATAGAGGTCTCAGCCCGGATAAAATGGGACAATTGACCTTGATAATTCACCTCTGGAACCAGAATTTTTTTGCAGGTTGCCGCAAAGGCTTCATACTGCGCCACCGGCATGGGCCACATCAACTTGGGATAGAATCCCTTGACCTTGTACCCTTCCGCCCGCAGACGGGCCAGTGCCTCTCTGGCGACACCAATGGTGGAACCCCAGGCGATGATACCCAGATCGGCCTCTCCCTCTCCATCCACCTCGGTGGGCTTGTAACGATCCACCAGGGGTTTGAGTTTGTTAAACCGTTTGGCCAACATGGCCTCATGGACCTCCCCCTTGAAACTGGGCGCACCCGTCTCACTGTGTTCCAAACCTGTGGCAATGTGCATCCCTCCGGGCGTACCCGGATCCACCATCGGCGAGATACCATCTTCGGTCAGCTCATACCGCTTGTAGACACCCTCACCGTCCCACATCTTGCGTTTGACAATTTTATAGTCGGCGGGATTGGGGCGCGGAACCGTCTGGGTGGAAAAGGCCAACGAACCGTCCGACAGCAACAGAACCGGGGACTGATACTCTTCCGCCAGATTTAACGCATCGACCGTCATGTCGATACAATCTTTCACATCCTCCACCGACAGGACAATGCGTGACGCATCGCCATGGGCACCATGAATCGCCAAAAACAGATCAGACTGCTCATGCTTGGTAGGCAAACCGGTCGAGGGACCGCCCCGCTGCACATTCACCAGCATCACGGGGGTTTCGCTCATGGAGGCCATGCCCAGCATTTCCGCCATCAAGGCCAAACCGGGGCCAGAGGTGGAGGTCATGGACCGCTTGCCCGCATAAGAGGCCCCCAACACCTGGCTGATGGAGGCAATTTCATCTTCCG
>CAIWLA010000200.1 GCA_903913345.1 uncultured Magnetococcales bacterium
ACCTTGGACATGGCAGGTCTCCGATCAGGATAGTGATCAAGACAAGACAAAAAAAGAGACTTTATTTCATCTGGAATATCCATCCATTCAGACGAAAAGGAGCTTGTCAGTGCAGGCTCTGGAGGGATTTCTTCCAATTCAGGAGGAAGTTTCTTGTCGATCAGATAATATGCAATGGCTCCAAAGGCATATACGTCTATCTTTTGAGTGAAGAAAACTTTACCTCCTGAAAACAGCTCAGGGGCAGCAAAGCCCAAGGTTCCCTTGAATCCAATTGTTTCTGCATGGGGTCCAACATCGCGTGCCAAATCGAAGTCAAATATTTTTAGAACGCCTTCATCGTTCAGTTTCATGTTGTTTGGTTTGATGTCCCTATGGATGATTCCTGTGGCGTGAATATCAGCGATTCCAGATGCTATTTGCCATAAAGTTCGGAGATAATAATGAAGTGATGACTGGGGCAAGGCACTTTCAGAAAGGTCATCTCCAGCTATAAACTCTTCAATTACTCCTGCTGGCAACTCCCCATCATAGATGATGTCATAGACCTGAACAACGTGTTTGGATCGCATCCGCATTAGAGCCGATATTTCATCCATCAATCTTTTTTTGTCCTGAGAATCTTGTATGGATTTTATAATCACATCTCTATCGAGTTGCATGTCTTTGCACAAAACAACACTATTGGAGTTGCCGGTCGTGTTTCCACCTGTCGGTTTATATCTTTCTGGTATTCGCACCACATCACTCTCCCCTAGAGTTGCCAAATTGTATATCCAATTGCGCGTTCTCTTTAGGCAACCTTCCCGGCTTGTTTGGCATCCCTCTATCGCTAAAGACACTGATCTCTGTCTGTTGTTGAGATTTTATCGGTCGTTTTCTTTTACCCTTTGTGGAAATAATCGACTTTTCAACA
The DNA here is from genome assembly GCA_903913345.1 of uncultured Magnetococcales bacterium. Lineage (GTDB taxonomy): Bacteria > Pseudomonadota > Magnetococcia > Magnetococcales > Magnetaquicoccaceae > Magnetaquicoccus. The sequence goes on from CAIWLA010000200.1 coordinate 917, forward strand.
TCAAGAGAGACAGGGAGAGCATATGAGCCGGTTTCCTTGGTTTCGCGAGAGATGGACGCGTGAATTTCAAATTCGCTAAACGAGTCCCAAATTTCAATCACATCTATTCTTGAGCCATCACGGAATGCGATGAGACGGTCATAAGACGATGTGATAATGCTTGTCGCATTGTCTTTTCCACCACACCACTTGGATAGCTCAACCAGTCTTGTGACCGCTTTTGCTATATCAGGAGCGTGTTTTATGATTGATGATATCCATCTCCTGTCCATAAAATGGACTCCATCAGATGTTACTAATAGTCGTGTATCCTCATCTTTTGAAATACTGATTGATAAAATATGGGGTTCTATATCTGTTCCAATGCCAACATGCTGAAGGAGTTCATTCCGGCCTGTAAATGTCCCTTTTGTATCTTTCAACTGCTCAGCAAATGTGTCATCCGAAGAAATTTGAATCAATTCTCCGTTATCAAAGGAATAGATTCGGCTGTCACCAACATTGACTCCAAATATCTGCCCGTTACTGTCTATGCAGAGTGCAGATAAAGTGGTCCCGCCTTTTCCTTTATAATCAGAAAATATGGCTTCATTGGCCTTCAAAACGGCATTTTTTAGCAGGATGTCTGTTGGTTCATGCACCGAGCAAGCACAGTAGTTCAAGAAATTTGCTATGACTTTCGATGCACAGTCTGCTCCTGACTCCATCCCACCCATTCCATCACAAACAACAGCAACAACTATTGCTTCTCCTTTGTTGTTGCGAGTTCGGAGTATTGCACTTCGATCCTGATTCTCATTTCGAGTCAGTCCTATATCGGTAGAGATGGCCAACGTCAGTGAACCGACCCCACGGAAACATTTTTGCGTGGTTGTACGCTTGAACCACTCCACTAATCTCTTAAGCGTTTCTGATTGATTTTCCATCAGTCTATCCTCTTTTGCCGGACCCAAGTTTATCCACCCCCTTGCTTTGCATCGTCGAAGGCATTGATCATCGTTTCGTCCATCGACACTGATTATCGCAGATCAGAAAGGGGTCTCATCAAGGTGGAAAAAGTGTAGGTTCGGATTGGCAGGTAGACGCTTGCCATGTCCACAATCACCGAGAGAGACACCGAGCTATGGAGTATTTGACCACAGGGAATGGGCCGAAGGCAAACAAAAAAATCGTTAACCAAATTTGCCTTCGATATAGTCACGGGTCCGTGGATCACGGACCTCACCCGCAAAGAGGGCCTCGGTCTCGCCCACCTCGATACAGCGGCCATCGAGAAAAAAGGCGGTCCGGTGGGCCAGTCGTTGCGCCTGTTGCACCAGATTGGTAACCAGAATGATGGTCATCTCCTCCTGCAAACCCCGCAAAACCTCTTCGATGCGCATGGTGGTGACGGGATCGACGGCGATGGAAAATTCATCGAGCATCAACAGTGTCGGCTCCTGGGCGAGGGCACGGGCAATGGTCAACCGCTGCTGCTGCCCGCCGGAGAGGAGACTGCCCAGGGCGTGGAGCCGATCCTTGACCTCATCCCAGAGGGCGGCCCGGCGCAAACACCGCTCCACCCGGTCATCCAACGCCGCCTTGTCCAGGTGTTGGCCACTCAGGCGGGGGGCCAGGGCCACATTGTCATAAATGGTCATGGGCAAGCCGACCGGCAGCGGAAAGACCACCCCGATCTGGCGGCGCAGGGCATACACATTGCGCCAACGGCGGACCTCCACGCCGTTGAAATCAATATCCCCCCGGACCGTCATGTTGGGCCGCATGAGGTCCATCCGGTTGATGGCATTGAGAAAGGAGCTTTTTCCCCCGTTGGAGGGGCCGATGATGCCAAAAATCTCATGGGGACGAATATCCAGGGTGACCCCCGACAGGGCCACGGTCTGGTCATACCGGATCTCCAGATCCCGCACCACCAACAGATTGGGGGCCTCCGGGTCGGGTCCGTGCGGTGCGGGCAGGGCCGGGTTTACCATCGCTTTTTTCCCCTCAGATAGAGACGAAAGCCGATGGCTGCGGCATTCATGAGCAGCACCAGGCCCACCAGCAACAGGGCCACGCCAAAGGGGAGGGCCTCCGGGACATCGGGCACCTGCGTCGAGAGGGTATACAGGTGCAAGGCCAGGGCCATGGTCTGGTCAAACGGACTGGTGGGCAGGAAGGGCAAAAAAAAGACCGCGCCGGTAAACAGGATCGGCGCGGTCTCGCCCGCCGCCCGTGAGACCTGCAAAATGATACCCGTCAGGATGCCGGTCAGGGCATTGGGCAGGACCACCTGGCGGATGGTCTGCCAACGGGTCGCGCCCATGTTCCAGCAGGCCACCCGAAAGGCCCAGGGGACCGCCTGCAGGGATTCCCAGGAGGAGACAATGATCACCGGCAGGCTCATGATGGCCAGGGTGAGGCTGGCCGCCAGAATGCTGGTACCCATCCGGAAAAAGAGGACAAAGGCACCCAGGCCGAACAGGGCATGGACGATGGAGGGCACCCCGGCCAGATTGATGGTCGCCAGATTGATCAGCCGGGTCAGCCAGTGATCCTGGCGGGCATATTCACTGAGATAAATCGCCGCCGCCACCCCCAGGGGGAGAGAGGCCAGGAGCGAGAGGAGCACCAGCCATATGGTGCCCAACAAGGCCGGAAAGACCCCTCCGGCGGTCATGCCATGGGTCGGGAAGCTGAAGAGGAACGCCAGCGAGAGGACCGGTCCGCCCCGGTCAATCAACAGAGCCATGATCCACAGCATCGGCAGGATCAAAAGGAGCGTCATCAGCCCAAAGAGCAGACGGAACAGCCCCTCCACCTGCCGATGATGATCATTGACGGGTTGGGCAGCAAACATGCGTCATCCTCTCCTCGGACTGCGGATGATCCAGTCGGCGATCATGTTGATAAAAAAGGTGATGGCAAACAGAAGAATGCCAATGGTGAAGAGTGCCCGATAATGGGTCGAGCCGACGGCGGTCTCTCCCAGTTCGGCGGCGATGGTGGCGGTCAGGCCACGGACCGAATCAAAAATACTCTCTGGCAGATTGATGGAGTGGCCGCTGGCCATGAGGACGGCCATGGTCTCGCCAAAGCCCCGTCCCACCCCCAGGAGGACGGCGGCCAGCAGGCCATTTTTGGCCGCCGGCAGTACCACATGGGAGACGGTCTGCCAGCGGTTGGCCCCCAGGGCCTCGGCGGCCTCCCGGTAGGTATCCGGCACCGCCTTGAGGGCATCCTCGGCGATGGAGGTGATGATGGGGGCGGTCATCAGGCCCAGGATGATGCCGCAGTTGAATATGTTCAGGCCGATCGGGACATCAGAGGTGTGGATGATCCAGGGATTCAGGATGGCCAGGCCGATAAATCCCCAGACCACGGAGGGAATGGCCGCCAGACATTCAATCAGTATCTTGAGGATCTCACGGGTGCGGCCCTGGGCAAATTCGGCAATATAAATGGCCGTGCCCAGGGAAAAGGGGACGGCGATCACCATGGCCAACAGGGTGATGGAGGCCGTGCCCGCCAGCAGGGCCAGGATGCCATAGGTCGGATGGTGTATCGAGGTGGGTATCCAGCGGGGCGACAGAAAAAAGCCGCGCCAGTCCATGTCATGGAGGATAAACCCGGCCCCTTCGGCAAAGACAAAGGCAAAAATGCTGACGACAAAGACAATGGCCGAGAGGCCACAGACAAACAGGAGTCCCTGAACGCCTTTGTCGATATACCAGTTGGCATCCAGGGTATCCCCCGCCTGTTCGGCCAGGGTGATGGATCGGTGTGGTCCGGTCATGCGCTGCCAACCTCTTCGCCCCGCAGGATGGTCATCAGCCCCCGCACCTGCGCCGTTATTTCCTGATACAACGCCGCATACTGTGCCTCTCCGGTGGGGGGATCGGCCATTTCGGTGGGGGGATCGCCCACGGTCCAATCCAGAAAAATGGTATGGAAGGACAACTCCAGGGGATAGGAGCGGACGGGGCCTTCCAGGGAGACAATGATCTGATTTTCTTCGGTCAGGGAGAGGGTTTCCAGTGCCCGTGGGCGGAGGTCGTCCATCGGACAGCCTTGCTGGCGCATAAAGTCCACCAGGGATGGCGGGATGGTACCGGCCTGCAGACCGGCCGAGCGAAAGATGGCCTGGGTGGGATAGGATTGCCGGGCAATGGCCTTGGCCATCTGGCTTTGGATGGCGTTCTCCTGGTCGATAAACAGGATGGTGAAGACCTTTTCCGGTTTGGTCTCGCCCGCCACCATGAAGAGAGTCTCTTCGCAGATGTTTTTGGCCCGGTCACTCACCCGTTCCAGCATGTAAAAGACGGTGGACATATCCAGGATGAAACGGACCCGGTCCGGGTGTTGTTCCTCCTCTTTGGCCAGATCCGCGAGGGCCACGTCCAGTTGTCGTCCCACCCCGTCGGCCATTTGCATCGTGTTGCGGGCCAGGGGGATCTCCTGTGTGGCAAACGCGGTCAGTGCCTGGTGCAACATGGTGCCCGCACTGTGTGCCATGGCGTCGAGATCCTGTCGCAGGGAACCGGCTGGCTGGCTTTGCATATGCAGGGAGGCCCGACTGATGGTTGTGGTATAATCACCCACCCGTTCCAGTTCACTGAGCATTCCCAGTACCGACAGGACCAGGCGCAGATGGCCCGCCGATGGTTGGTGGCGGATGATGCAGTGGTGGCACAGGCGGTCCAGGTTGAGGCAGAGGCGGTTGATCCCCAGGTCGCCCAGAATGGTGGCATTGGCCAGGGCATCGTTCTGGGTAAAGAGGGCGGAGAGGGCGTTGTGCAGGGCATTTTCCACCCGTTCGCCGATCAGCAGGATCTCGTGTCGAATCTGTGTCAGGTCTGTTTGCAGCCGTTGTTCATAGAGGGCCACGATGGTTCATCCTTCGTCCGGTATCAGGGGTTCAGGGGGATGATCCCCCTGGTGGGGCCGGGGGCAAAACCCCTGTTTTGTCCCATTC
>CAIWLA010000201.1 GCA_903913345.1 uncultured Magnetococcales bacterium
GCAAGGATTTTTTGGAAATTGTCGTCCTCAGTCAGGAGGAGGCGTTGCAGCGTATCAGCGACCGGATGATGGCATTTGCCCCGGCGAGTACCAATGAGGCCTATTGGCGTCGTGATGCGGCCAATATTGCCGCCTGCCATGCCCTGGTATTGGTTGGATTGCGACGGTTTACCACGGCGGGTTACGACTGTGGAGGGTGTGGTTTTGCCACCTGTGCGGGATTGACCGAGCACCGTGTGGCACGGGACCAGGAGATGGGGTATACCGGTCCGCACTGCATTATGCGCATGATGGATATGGGTGCTGCCCTGGTTTCTGCCGCCAAGACGGCGAGTTTGCTCAATATGGACAATCGAGTGCAACAACGGGTGGGTGCGGCGGCCCGGGATTTGGGATTGATCGATGCCGAGGTGGTCATGGGTATTCCCATCGGGGTATTCGGAAAAAATATCTTCTTTGACCGCACAACGGCCAAACATTGACGCGAGGGAGGGCGAAGCATCATGAAATGGGTAACACGTTCGCATATCCATGTGGACCGGGTGGCCTGTCCCTGGTTGATCCGGCGTTTTATCGACTCGGATGCCCAATTTGTGTTTGTGCCGAAGAGTCAGGTATTGGTGGCGGCAGAACGGGAGGGTGCCCTCTCTTTTGACTCGCCGGGTGCCCGGTATCACCATGACGGTGACCTGTGCACCTTTTCGGTATTGATCCGGGAATTTGGCTTGACAGACAAGGCGTTGTTGCGATTGGCCAAGGTGGTCAATGCCGCCGATACGGGCCATTTGGAGCAGGATCCACTGGCCTGTGGTTTTGAAGCCATTGCGGTCGGCTTTGGGGTGCGCTATCCCGATGATGCCATCAATTTGCACAAACAGTTCGAAGTCTATGATGCGCTGTATGCCTGGTGCCGTCTGGAGACGATGAAGGAGCCTGCCTGATGGCCGCTTTCCGGTGGGCAGGCGTGGCCGATTTTCTCGGTCTGCGGCGCAGCATGGTGGGGTTGCTGGCCATGGTGGTTCTGGTCGGCATGGGGGAGCGGATGGCGGACCGTTTTCTCCCCATTTATATCCTAGCCGTGGGGGGGTCCACGTTGGCCATCGGTTTGCTCAACGCCATGGAAAATCTGGTGGGTGCCTTGTATTCCCTGCCGGGGGGGTATCTCTCCGACCGGTTCGGGGTCAAGCGGTCTTTGTTGTTTTTCAATCTGCTCAGTATGCTGGGCTTTCTGATCGTCATCCTGATTCCCACCTGGCAGGCGGTATTCGGGGGTGCCCTGTTGTTTCTCTCCTGGTCGGCCATCTCCCTGCCGGCCACCATGAGCTTGATCAGCAAGGCGTTGCCGGTGGAGAAGCGGGCCATGGGGGCCTCGGTTCATGCCATGGTCAAGCGGGTGCCCATGGCCCTGGGTCCGGTGATGGGGGGGCTGTGCATTGCCTGGCTGGGGGAGCGGGATGGGGTGCGGATGGCCTTTGTGGTGGCCTTTTTTCTGGCCCTGGGTGCCCTGTTTTTGCAGCAAAGGATGATCGCCGAAGATGCCCCCGGATCCGCCGCCTTCCAGGAAAAAAACCCCTTCCGCCTCTTTCCCCAAATGCCCTCTTCCCTGCGTCGCCTGCTGGTGGCGGACATTCTGGTGCGCTTTTGCGAGCAGATTCCGTATGCCTTTGTGGTGGTCTGGTGCATGAAAATGATTGCCGAGCCGGTGACGGCCGTGGAGTTTGGCCTGTTGACCGCCATTGAAATGGTGACGGCCATGCTTTTGTATATCCCAGTGGGTTGGATGGCCGACCGGTGGGGCAAAAAGGGGTTTGTCCTGGTGACGTTTGTCTTTTTCGCGCTGTTTCCGTTGGTGCTCAGCCAGTGCCAATCGTTTTGGCCGTTGGTATTGGCTTTCATTCTGCGCGGTTTGAAAGAGTTTGGCGAACCCAGTCGCAAGACCCTGATCATGGATTTGGCCCCGGAGGGGCGCAAGGCGACCTTTTTCGGCTTGTATTATCTGATTCGGGATATCTTCGTCGCCCTGGGGGCCTTTGCCGGTGCCCTGTTGTGGGAGATTGCGCCGCAGCTTAATTTTCAGGTGGCCATTCTGTTTGGGGTGCTGGGCACCCTCTGGTTTGCCTGGTATGGCAAGGCATTGGGGGTCGAGGAGGGGAGCAATCGCCTTTGAAATGGCCTTGATCGAGGTGTCTGGTCAAGACCATTTCAGTCGGGTTGTGGTCTAATAATTGGCCCTGGTCTGCTGGCGACGTATCTGCACCATGCCGTCAGAGGCCTGCATGGCCAGACCCAAAGTGGAGATGGACTTGGCTTTCAATAAATTCAACAATTTTAAAAATACCGCCGCCGTCACCAGGGTGTCCCCCATGGCCGTGTGTCGTCCATGCACCGCAACGCCCAACCGCTGGGCAATGGCATCCAGGGTGTGATCCGTGACCTCCTCATGCAGATAGACCGACAGCAACAGGGTGTCCAGGACCGGATTGTCAAAGCGCACACCACAACGGGTCTCCTGGAGTTGCAGAAAACGCATGTCAAAAGCGGCATTGTGGGCCACCAGCACCGAATCGGCCACAAAGGCCCTGAACAGAGGCAAAATCTCGTCAATGACCGGCATATCCTGTACATCCAGGTCGGTAATGCCATGAATCCGGGTCGCTTCCATCGGGATCGCCCGGCGGGGATTGACCAGACGTTCAAAAACTTCCCCACTCAATAGACGACCATTGACAATGCGCACCCCCGCAATGGAAACAATCTCATCCCCCTGAGAGGGGTGCAGGCCCGTGGTTTCGGTGTCGAATACCACATAGCTTAAATCGGCCAGTGGCTGACCCGCCATCCGCCCCAGGGTTGCAAACGATCTCATCAGGGAAAAATCGTAAAATTCGGGACGTTCTGGAATCTCTTGCAGGGGTATTTGCCACTGCCTTGGAGAAGGGGGTAGCGGCAGGCGCAACATGGCATGTCCCGATCGTCGATGGGCCTGACTCCAGATTTCGGCACCATGCCGCTCCAGAATCTCCGCCAACGGGAGTGCCGCCCCCCCGTCCGCCAGGAGCAGTGTGCGCCAGGACTCCACCTCCATGGCGGGAATGGGCATCCCGGACCAGATAAAATCCAGATAAATATGCCGGTCTCCCATCAAAGGCTCCACCTCGATGGCGACCACCTGCGCATGAAGCTGGATGTTCAGGACGATGCGCTCCAGGGCCAGCAGGAGGGTCGGCGTATCGGCCTGGATCCACAGAGGCTCGCCCAATTCGTGCAGCGCAGGCCCCCCTCTCTTGGCCAACCGTCGCACCAGACCAGCCATCAGGTCGGAGGTCAGCACATCGGTCTGCAGCCCATGTTCCGCCGCCAGGGCATGGGCCTCCCTGGTCATCGCCTCCAGTCGCCGGGAAAGCCGTTCGCCCTCCTCCTGCACCACCTGCATGAACCGATTCCGTGCGTGGAGATCCATGTCCGCGTGGCAGATCAAGGTTTCAGAGGCCGCCCGCAGATTGGCCACCGGACCCCGCATCCCTTCCATGGCGTGGTGAATAAGCAGATCACTCCGCCGCAATGCCGCCATGCTGCGCGTGGCCTCCTCGAAGAGGATCATGAAACGCTGTTGTCCGGTCTGATCGTTTGGCAACAGGCTCATGCTGCAATCCAGTGTCCAATCATCCTGGGCTGCCGCACAAAAAAACCGGACCCCGTTGCGCACGACACCATCCGACCCATTGTCGCAGCGGCTTAACAACTCCAGGGTGGTTTCTATGGGCATGCGGGTGCAGAGTTCATACAGCGAGCGACCCAGTCCCAGAAATTCCATCCGGTTGCGAAACAGGTTCTGGGCCGCCGAATTGTACAGGATAATGTGGGCCTCGGCATTGATGACAATCAGCCCCATATGCAAATGTCTGATCACCTGCTCCAGACGTTCCATCCCATCGGCATTGTGGGTCAATGCCTCCTTGACCTGGCGGCGGGTGTGCAGCAGGGAATCCCCCAGTTGACGGATGGCCAGCGGGAGTGTACCCAGCAGGTGATCGGACTCCAGCAGGATGGCGTGGGCCGGGTCGGCATTGGCCATGATGGCCGTACTCCGACTGACGTTGGCCAGAGGTTTTAATAATACTTTGTCCAACCAGGCCCAGATCTGCGCCAGGAACCCGCCCAAACCAAACGCCAACAGCAGCAACAGGGCCACTTGCGACTGCAACCACCGCGCCACGACCCCGTCCAGAGGGGGCATCCCTTGCAGGGCCTGCCAGGCCACGCCCGCCACCGCCCCCACGGCAACCAGCAGGAAAAGGGCCAGCACACCCCAAAATTTGGCTCGATCACTCACGATGATCACTCAATCGGCAATCCCAGCAGGCCGCGCACCTTGATCACCAGTTCTCGCGTGGAAAACGGCTTGGTCACATAATCATCCGCACCCAGGGCCAGCCCCTTTTCCTGTTCCACCTCGCGCCCCTTGGCGGTCAGCATGATAATTCGTACCGCCTGCCATTGGGGATTGGCACGAATGGCGGCGCAGACATCATACCCGTTCCGTTTGGGCATCATGACATCCAACAGGACCAGGTCCGGCATCTTTTCCGCCATCGCCTGGAGGGCCTCCTCCCCGTCACTGGCGGATCGCACCGAAAAGCCCTCCTTGTTCATCAAAAATTCGAGGGACAGCACAATATTGGGCGCGTCATCGACAATCAAAATTTCCACAGCCATCCCAGCCTCTCCCGACCATCCCTATTGCAGCATTTGTAAACGAAAATGATGGTTGATCAATTGTTTAAAACGATTCACCTGCCCGAAACAGTCGCGCAGCTTTTCCCGTTCCATCCGTCCCAGGGTACTGAGCAACAGATGGTCGTTGGTGGGGGAAGTGTTGGCAAGCTGCTTCAGCTTTACCTGCACCCGCAGGCTGGAGATAAAGTCAAAGGTTTCGATCAGATCGGTGCCGAAGGCACGATCCAGAACCCCCTTGCGCATCAGGCCACGAATGCGACGCACCGTGTTGGGATCCCGGAGTCGCTGTTCCAAGGCCAGGCTGCGCACACCATGCACAATCGGGAACAGCCCCCCCCTTTTGAGATCAATCTGTCCCTGCTGCTTGCCTTTTCCCACAATAAAGCGTTTGAATATGCCCAGTGGCGTCTTGAAGGCCAGGACCGGCATGGCAAAATGGCCATAGAAGGTCGGATCATTGGGCAGGTGGGCCAGAAAAAAATCCCGTGCCTCCTGGAACAAGGCCACCTTGCCCACCACCGCGCGTGCATCATAACAGATGGCCAACTGCAAGAGATGGTCGGGGGTGGGGTTGTCCATCCAGGAGAGCATGCGGTTTTGAAATTCGGCCAGCCGGCACCCCCAGCGTGGATTGGTCATCATGACCTGGCCTGGACAGGCCGGGTAGCCCAGTTGCAGCAAGGCATCGGTAAAGGCGTGACAAAACCGATGCAGTTCTTCGGCGGAAAAATGATCATCCGCAATGAGGGCGTTGTCCTGATCGGTCTTGAAAATCTGTTCTCCCCGGCCTTCGCTGCCCATGACCAGGATGCAGAGATGGTTCAGCCATTCGGGGGTGGTCAGCAGATCGGCCACCTTTTGAAAAATCTGTCGATCCAGCTTGCGGGTCAGTCGACCGACAGGGCGTACTTTCATCCCTTTGGCAAACAGGGATTGCACCCAGGATGCCTGTTGGTTGACGGCATCGACCAACTCCGCAAGGGTGGTGGCCTGCTGGATGCGCTGGTGGATCTCGGATTCCCATGCACGGATTTTTGCCATTGTGCCCGCCCATCGCATCAAAATGAGGAGTCCAGGTTGCCGCTGGACCCCAGGTTGGGGTTCCAGCGGCAACCGATACCTCAGTGTTTGGCCGCTCCCGATGCTCCAATGCCGCTTTCACACCGTATGGACTGGGCCTCGAAGAGGGCGCGTTCCGCCGCCGCCTGGGGGCTGTTGTCCAGTTTGGAGAAGATCCAGCACCCCAAAAAGGCCAGGGTCATGGAAAAGATGGCCGGATCCTTGTAGGGGAAGAGGGCCGCCTTGTTGCCCAGGACATCCACCCAGACGGTCTTCGACAACACCACCATGACCACGGTGGTGATCAACCCCAACGAACCACCGATCACCGCGCCTCGGGTCGTGAGGTTTTTCCAGTGAATGGAGAGAAACAGGATGGGAAAATTGGCCGAAGCCGCAATGGCAAAGGCCAGGCCAACCATGAAGGCAACGTTTTGTTTCTCGAACTGGATGCCGAGAAAGATGGCGATGACCCCGATGGCCAGGGCGGAAAATTTGGAGACCCGCATCTCCGTCCGTTCATTCACCTTGCCACCGCAGATGGCATTGGCAAAGATGTCATGGGAGACAGCCGAGGCCCCGGCCAGGGTCAACCCGGAGACCACGGCCAGGATGGTGGCAAAGGCCACCGCCGAGATAAAGCCGAGGAAGAGGTCACCCCCCGTGGCATGGGCCAGATGGATGGCGGCCATGTTGTTCCCACCCATGAGTGTCCCTTTCACCGCGTCTATGTATTGGGGATTGGGTGCCACCATCATCACCGCACCAAAACCGATAATGAAGGTTAGGATGTAAAAATAGCCAATGAAACCGGTGGCATAAAAGACCGATTTCCGGGCCTCCTTGGCATTGGGTACGGTAAAAAACCGCATGAGAATATGGGGCAGACCGGCGGTGCCAAACATGAGTGCCAACCCCAGGGAGATGGCCGAGATGGGATCCGTGACCAGACCACCGGGCGCGAAAATATCCTTGCCCTCGGCAACCACCTTTTTGTGGTCCGCCAATCCGCTCGATTTGATCCCTTCCATGGCGGTTCTGAAAAACAGTTCCAGGTCAAAATGGGTGTGGTTGAGGGCACTCAGGGCGATAAAGGTGGCACCCGTGAGCAGCAGACAGGCCTTGATGATTTGCACCCAGGTGGTGGCGATCATCCCACCGAACGCCACATAAAGGATCATCAGGGCACCGACGATGACCACGGCATATTCATAGGGTAGGCCGAAGAGGGTGCGAATGAGTTGCCCGGCTCCCACCATCTGGGCAATCAGGTAGAGGATGACCGTGAACAGGGTTCCCAGGGCCGACAGGGTGCGGATGGGTACCCGTGAGAGGCGAAAGGAGACAATATCGGCAAAGGTGTACCGTCCCAGATTGCGCAGTTGTTCCGCCATCAAAAACAGGATGACCGGCCAACCCACCAGAAAGCCGATGGAGTAGATCAGTCCGTCATATCCCTTGGCAAACACCATGGCGGAGATGCCCAGGAATGAGGCCGCCGACATGTAGTCGCCCGCAATGGCCAAACCGTTCTGAAAGCCGGTGATGCCGCCACCCGCCGCATAAAAATCCTTGGTGGTTTTGGTCTGGGAGGCCGCCCAATAGGTGATGCCCAGGGTGACCGCCACGAAGGTAAAAAACATGATGATGGCCGTCATGTTCAGCCCGGATTCCGCCGGGGCGGCGTCAGCCGCCCAACCAACGGCGTGCCAACAGCCAATGAATACCGCAAACAGAGCAGCTGTCAAACGACTCATTTCGTCTCCTCCTTGACCTGTCGGGTCAGTTCATCAAAGGTGCCATTGGCCCGGAAGACATAAATTCCGGTCAGGATGAAGGCAAACAGAATGATCAGCACTCCGATGGGAATACCAATCGAGATGACACTGTCCGGGGAAATCTTGGTGCCCAGCATTTTTGGTTCGAAGGCCACTACCAGGATGAAGGCATAATAAACCACCAACATGACAATACTGAGAAACCAGGCAAAACGGGAACGCTTGGCTACCAGCTCCTGATATTTTGGATTGTCCTTGATCCGTTTGATAAGCCGACTGTCAACGGGATCGTTGTTCATCGTTTTGACTCCTGACGGAGGTTGATTGGAGGATGGCGGACGCCCAGCCATCCGGTTTTTTCCTGTCACTCAACTGTCCTCAAGTGGGTTGTCGATCATGGATGAGAGAGTCTACCACGCCGGGATCGGCCAGGGTGGTGGTGTCTCCCATGCTGTCCAGTTCGTTGGAGGCAATCTTGCGTAAAATGCGTCGCATGATCTTGCCGGAACGGGTCTTGGGCAGACCGGGTGCCCATTGCATGATGTCAATGTGGGCGATGGGACCGATCTCTTTGCGCACCAGGGTGGCCAACTCTTTGCGCAACGCCTCGGTGGGTTCCTCGCCCACCATCAGGGTGACAAAGGCATAAATCCCCTGTCCCTTGATGGGATGGGGATAACCCACCACGGCGGCCTCGGCCACCTTTTCGTGGAGCACCAGGGCCGATTCAATCTCGGCGGTGCCCAGATTGTGACCGGAGACGATGATTATATCATCCACTCGTCCGGTAATCCAATGGTAGCCATCCTCGTCCCGGCGACAGCCGTCACCCGGAAAGTAGCGACCCGGATAGGCGGCGAAATAGGTGTTGAAAAAGCGTTGATGGTCACCATAAACGGTACGCATCATCCCCGGCCAGGGGCGGGTAATGGTGAGAATGCCCCCGGCCTCCCCTTCCTGCTTCACCCCCTTTTCGTCCACAATTTCAGGCACAATGCCAAAGAAGGGGAGGGTGGCCGAACCGGGTTTGGTGGGGATGGCACCGGGCAGGGGGGTGATGAGAATGCCCCCCGTCTCGGTCTGCCACCAGGTGTCCACGATGGGGCAGCGGCCCTGACCCACGGTGTGGAAATACCACTCCCAGGCCTCCGGGTTGATCGGTTCGCCCACCGAACCGAGTATACGCAGCGATTTCCGACTGGTCTTTTCGACAAACGCATCCCCCTGCGCCATCAACGAACGAATGGCCGTGGGGGCGGTGTAAAAAATATTGACCTGATGCTTGTCAATCACCTGCCAGAAACGGGAGGCATCCGGGTAGGTGGGAATCCCTTCAAACATCAAGGTGATGGCCCCATTGGCGAGGGGACCATAGACAATATAACTGTGGCCAGTGATCCAACCCACATCGGCGGTACACCAATAGACATCGCCATCTTGATAATCAAAAATATACCGATGGGTCATGGCGGCGTAGAGAATATAGCCGCCTGTGGTGTGCAAGACCCCTTTTGGTCTGCCGGTGGAGCCGGAGGTGTAGAGAATGAACAGGGGATCTTCCGCTTCCATGGGTTCGGCGGGGCAATCCGGGCTGGCGGCGGCGATGGCCTCGTGATACCAGACATCCCGTTCCGGGTGCATGGCGACCGCGCCACCGGTCAGGCGGACGGTAAAGACGGTATGCACCGAGGGGCACTCTTTGAGGGCCTCATCCACATTGGCCCGCAGGGGAATCTTTTTGGCACCCCGCACCCCTTCGTCGGCCGTGACCACGGCGCAACTGGCCGCATCCTGGATCCGATCTTTGAGGGATTCCGGGGAAAAACCGCCAAAGACCACCGAATGGACCGCGCCAATGCGGGCACAGGCCAGCATGGCCACGGCCGCTTCGGGAATCATGGGCATATAGATGCAGACCCGATCCCCCTTGCGCACGTTACGTGCCTTCAGGGCGTTGGCAAAGCGGCAAACTTCTTCGTGCAGTGCCTTGTAGGTGATTTTTTTGGACTGGTTGGGGTCATCCCCCTCCCACACAATGGCGGTCTGGTCGCCGCGAGTGGCCAGATGACGGTCCAGACAGTTGTAGGAAACGTTCAGCTGCGCCCCCTCAAACCAGCGGATGTGGGCGCGATGAAAATCCCAATCCACCACCTTATCCCATTTCTTGAACCAATGGATGAAGATCTCGGCCTGTTTGGCCCAGAAGCCTTCCATGTCATCGATCGAATGGGCATACATGTCGGCATAGCGTTCCGTGCTGATCAAGGCGTTGGCGGCGATCTCTGGGGGAACGGGATAGATTTTGTGGCTGCTCATACCATATGGCTCCTTCCATGTGCTGTTCGGGTAGCGATTGTCGCACGGCATCGCCTGTCGTGATCGACTGATCGGCAACAAAATGGTGGATGATCGTTATACAGTCGGACGCAGGGGAGGCTGTTTTTCGAATCAGCCCTGTCTTCCTGACGAATCGGGCACACAGTATAGCAACCCTTCACACCCTTTGCAACTCAGACAGAAAAAGCCACTGTACGGCAGGACTGGGTTGTCTTTATCGCGCATTGGTTTATAATTGACGCCATTCAAAGGGCGCGCCAGGCAGTCACCATATTGATCATAGGGGATGTTTTTTTATGACAGGACTTTCGGTTCCGTTGTTTCCGTGGGAACGGAATGGTGCGCATGGCGAACCGGAGATCCCGATGGAGAGACCCAGTCAGCGTTGGCAAAGGGCACTGGCCGAGGCCACCCTGCGGGCGGATCCCATGCAGGAGACCCTCTTGCCCCTGCTGGACCAGGTGGTCTCTCGTTTGAACAACCCGGTCCATCGGGTCTCCTGGCGCGGCGTGGAGGTATGGCGCAGCGTGGCGCAGGGTATTCCGGCCACCCACGGTGTCTACCTGTACGGGGATGTGGGTCGGGGCAAATCCTTGTTGATGCAAATGATTTTCGATAGTGTTCCCATCCAGGAAAAGCGTCGGGTCCATTTTCACCCCTTCATGGAAGAGTTGCATCAACGTCTGCACCATGCCATTCCGCCGAAAAATGTGGATTTGATGCTGCATCTCGCGAGCATGATCTCGGCAGAGGCCAGACTGCTCTGTTTTGATGAATTTTATATCACCAACATTGCA
>CAIWLA010000202.1 GCA_903913345.1 uncultured Magnetococcales bacterium
AACGGCAATGCCCATCGGATACCTCTTTGATAAATAATACAATATGCCTCTTGGACACGTTCAATAACAAAACATGTCACTACGGAATTGATCGTGTTAATGCAAGACAAAGGCCAATCATCCATCCCGTCCGTTCCTCTCTTTCGGCATGGTGGTGCGTACAGTCCAAACTCTGTTTGACACGGGGGAGAAGATACAGTAAATTTGGCTACTCATTGGGAAATTGTCCCGATCCGGATTGCCTGCTTCACACTCTTATTGATGAGGAAATGGATACCATGGCCCGACAACTGCTTCTTTTGCGACATGCCAAATCGGCCTGGGATACCGAGGCCGCCTCTGACTTTGACCGTCCCCTGGCCAAGCGGGGACAAAAGGATATTCCCTTGATGGGGGGATGGATGCGTGAACACCACCTGATCCCGGACTGGGTGGTCAGTTCTCCGGCGGAGCGGGCCAAACAGACTGCGGTGGGTATTTGCCATCTTCTCGATATCAAAGAAAAGAAAATTGTCTGGGATCGTCGGATCTATGGAGCCGACCCGGAGGAGTTGTTGGAGGTGTTGTCCGAGTTGTCCGGCAAGGTCAAGACGGCTCTGCTGGTGGGCCATAATCCGGGATTGGAGTCTCTCGCCGCCTATCTCGTCGGCGATTTGAGCCGCAAGGTGGCCGCCCTTCCCACCACAGAGGGCGACGAAGGGGGGGAATATGGCATTGTCAAGACCGCCACGTTGGTCCACATGGAGACCACCGCCGAGTGGTCGGATCTCAAACCGCGGTGCGCCACCCTGATTCAGGTCAAATATCCGCGCACGCTGCACCCCTCTGCCAACTGATGGAGGCCATTTTCAGGGCCTTGCGTGACGCCTGTGCCGCCCGTCAGGAACAATTGGAGGCCTATTTACGCCTTCCCTCCATCTCCAGTGATCCCCGCCATAAGGGTGATGTGGCGGAGTGTGCCCGGTTTACGGCCCATCTGCTGCAACAGGCGGGTCTGGAGCAGGTGGTGGTACATCCCACGCCCGGCCATCCTGTGGTGGTTGGTTCATGGAGAGGGGCACCGGGTCGCCCCACGGTGTTGATTTATGGCCATTATGATGTGCAACCGGTGGATCCCCTCGATCAGTGGGTGCAGGGGCCTTTTGTGCCGCGTTATCACGATCAGCGTATTTTTGCGCGGGGGGCAACGGACGACAAAGGCCAGGTATTGATGCACATTCAGGCGGTGGCCGCCATTCTCCGGGAGACGGGTGGTCTGCCGGTCAATGTGATCTTTCTCCTGGAGGGGGAAGAGGAGATCGGTTCGCCCCACTTGCCAGCCTTCATCCAGAGCCACCGGGCGGAATGGGCGGTCGATTTGGCTCTGGTCTCCGATTCCTACATGTGGGCGGAAAACCGGCCTGCCATCACCACCCTGTTGCGGGGTTTGGTGCTGCTGGATGTTGTGGTGACGGGGCCAAAGCGGGATTTGCATTCCGGCAGCTTCGGGGGAGCGGTTGCCAATCCGCTGGAGATGCTGGCCCGTCTGCTGGCCTCTCTCAAAGACGACACCGGCACTGTCCGCATCCCTGGTTTTTATGATGCGGTCTCTCCCCCGGCGGCCGCCTTGCGGGCGCACTGGGCACAATTGCCGTTCGACGAGGGGGACTATTGGCATGCACTGGGTCTTTCCCAGGGCTGGGGGGAGGTGGGCTACAGCCTGCTGGAGCGTCTCTGGATGCGACCCACATTGGAAATCAATGGGTTGTGGGGAGGACATACCGGACCGGGGGGCAAGACGGTGTTACCCTCTCTGGCCCATGCCAAGCTTTCCATGCGTCTGGTTCCTGACCAGGATCCGGACGCCATGGTCGCGTTGGTCAAAGGCCATCTGCTCGCCATGGCCCCGCCCCAGGTGACCATCGAGGTCAGCCGCATTCCGGGTGGTGGGTGTGCGGCCTCTGTCCCACACGACTGGCCCATGCTTCAGGCGGCCCGTCGGGCACTGCGGGAGAGTTTTCAGCACGAGCCGCTGCTCATTGGCGAGGGCAGTTCGATCCCTGTGGTGGCCGATTTTAAAAAATGGTTGGGCGTCCACACCCTGTTGATCGGCTTTGGTCTGCCGGACGCCAACGCCCATGCACCCAACGAAAGCCTGCACCTGCCCACCTTTCACACCGGCATCGAAAGCCTGGTCCGTCTGCTCCATTATTTATAAAAACAGTTTTTCACTATCAGGGGTCCAGGGGGATTATCCCCCTGGTGGGGTCCAGGGGCGAAGCCCCTGGTAGGGGTTTGGGGGCGAAGCCCCCAAGTGAGGGTATTGTTTTTTTCCAGTGGGTTGCCTGACAGGGGTATCAGCGGGCCGGGGCAGTCTGTGGCCCAGGCAGGGCCGGGAGCACAGGTGGTGGAGCCGGTTGGCGCATTTCCTGGACGGGGGGTTGATAGTAGGGGATTGGTGGGGTGAGTCGGTTGATGGCGGCAACCCCTCCCAGGATGGCGATGCCGGTGACGATCACCCATTTGATGGTCTCCACTTTGGCAGTCTCAATACCTTTCTCCAGACGGAGTATATCCTTTTCCAGACGAATGATGTCCCCTTTGGTGGCAAGCTGGGTGTCCAGTATCTCGGAGAGCAGGCGCACTTGTGTTTCTGCCTGTTCCTCCGTGAACCCGGTCGCAACCATCTGCTTGATAAATTTATGCGTATCAAAGGCAACAGTGACGGACGCGCTCATGGCAACTCCCTCCCAGGGTGGATATACCCATACTGTATCGCACCGGGGCGGCCATGGAAAGAAAAATACTCAAACCGACCAGGCGGCCAGTCGCACGTCCGACCAGTCGCTCTACTGTGGTGACGGCTGGTCGGGTGCGGGAGATTACCAATCCCGTCTGTGGTGTCGGTAGGGATCCCTCTCCTCGTAGATCACCGTGGGAGGGGGCATCACCACGACTGGCCGGGGGGGTTGTTGTACGATGATGGTTTGCGGCATGGGTTCCACCACGGTCGCCACCGGTTCCACGAACCGCCAGGGGCCATGTCTCTCTCGACAGGTCAGGCCAGCCATGATCTCCTTGTGCCCATTCACGATGGTATGAATATGGACTCTCCGGCAGATCCGGCCACGATCATGGTATATCGGTTCTGGCGTGACGAGATAGGTGACGCCGTTGGACGGATTGACCCAGGTGGTGGTGGTGTGGGGAGGTGCCGCTTCCAGGGTCTGGTTGACCATGGCATGGCCCTGTTTTTCTGCTTCGTTGCCGACTGCATAGCCCAACAGACCGCCCGCCACCGCCCCGATCAGGGAGTTGTCCACCCGATTTTTGGCGGGTCCGGCGAGACTGCCCGCCAGTGCCCCGCCCAAAGCCCCGACCCCGGCCCCCTCAACCGCGTCTGCCCACGCGCCAACCGGTGCGGACGACAGGCCGATGACGGTCAACGGAACCAGCCAATACTTCATAATGGTGTGACTTTTTTTCATTTGAATCATGTCTCCTCCTGGTTCTTGCACATTTTTCACTTCCAGACCAACCCTTCATCCGCAGGGCAGGGTTTCCCTTCGCGTGGACTAGGCGGCGGCATGTCCGCTGGTATCGCTGAAATCATTCAGATGTTGCGTATCATGGCTGGCCGTTGATCCGCTGGCGTCATTGGTCAAGTTGTGATAGTCGCTGCTGGTGCCACCACTTTGGGTCGAATGATCCGTGCTGCTGCTGTCGGATGTCCAGTCATGTCCTGTGACCGCACTGACGGCATGATCTCCGCCATCAAACTGGACGGCATCGGTCCAGTCTCCACCGACGCTGTGAAAATTCCCGGCATGACTATTGTCGAAGGTGAAGAGATCATCCATTCCCAGATCCCCGCCGGAGGTATAGGTATCTCCGGCGGCCGCATGGGCCGCTGTTGCATCGGCGTGGGCGGTGAAGTCTGCGGCATTGGCTTGATCCATTGCGTCATGGGCCGTTGAGGCATCGGCATGAGCGGAGAGATCGGCGGCATTGGCCTGATCGGCCATGCCGTGGGCCGTTGAGGCATCGGCATGGGCGGAGAGATCGGCGGCATTGGCCTGATCGGCCATGCCGTGGGCCGTTGAGGCATCGGCATGGGCGGAGAGATCGGCGGCATTGGCCTGATCGGCCATGCCGTGGGCCGTTGAGGCATCGGCATGG
>CAIWLA010000203.1 GCA_903913345.1 uncultured Magnetococcales bacterium
AGCGAGGAATCCCTCCCGCGTTGTCCCCGCTGCGGAAGCCTCAACGAACGGGAACGGTTCCGGATGCTGTAGAGCGGCTCATAACATGCGACGATCTTCCCCTCACACTTGGAAAAATGCAGACCAGGCCAGCGGAACGAACGGCTTTCCAAAAACCAAAAAGGAGGTTAAGCTAATGCACATGAAATTCCTGACCACACTCGAACGGGACGAAGACGGCATTTGGATTGCCCAATGCCCTTCCATCCCCGGCTGCGTCAGCCAGGGAACCACCCACGATGAAGCCATTGCCAACATTCGCGAGGCCATCGCCGCCTGTTTGGAAGTGCGCGCCGAACGCGGTATGCCCCTGACCATCGAGACCCAACAAGTCGAGGTTGCCGTCTAATGCCTTCGCTGCCAACACTCAGCGGGCACGATGCCGTCAAGGTGTTTGCCAAGGGCGGATGGCAAATGGTCCGCCAACGCGGCAGCCACATGATTATGGTCAAACCGGGCCACATGGCCACCCTCTCCGTTCCCGACCACCGGGAAATCGCCAAGGGCACCCTGCGGAGCCTCATCCGTTCCAGCGGCCTCACCGTGGAAGAATTCGCCGACCTCGCCAACGAGTAATCCGCAAACTTGCTGCGCCTTGGAATTGTTGAATGATTCATCCCCGCCGAGTGGCAGGGTAAACCGACTTTTCCAAGCCATTTTTTATACGCAATGATATGTCTTTGAATTTCATCCTCAAAGGTTTAGCCATCGGGTTTTCCATCGCAGCGCCGGTCGGGCCGATTGGCGTGCTCTGCATCCGTCGCTCTTTGGCAGAGGGACGACAGATTGGATTGGCCACTGGCTTGGGAGCCGCGACCGCCGACGCGACCTACGGTTGCATTGCCGCCTTTGGCCTTACAGCCGTTTCGAGTTTTCTCGTCAACCATAGATTGTGGCTTGGCTTTCTCGGCGGTATATTCTTGTGCTACTTGGGTGTGCGCATATTCACCAGCAGTCCAATTACACGACTTGCGAAAATTCAGGGTGGCGGGTTGCTTGCGGCCTATCTCTCCACTCTTTTTCTCACTCTCACCAATCCGATGACCATTCTTTCGTTTGCGGCTGTGTTTGCTGGTTTTGGACTTGGATTATTACCGGACTACCTGGCCGCAGGTTCTTTAGTGGTCGGCGTGTTTATTGGCTCGGCGCTTTGGTGGCTGCTCCTCAGTAGTGGCGTCGCCCTGTTTCAATCACGGGTTGATTCCAGTTGGATGCAGTCTATAAACAGGGTATCGGGTTGCGTCATCTTCGCGTTTGGAATTTACTCACTCTCGACATGGTGGTTCAGATGATTCAAAAAATGACGCTTGGCAAATCGGTGTAACCAACGAGGGATGACCCAAGCGAGGATCCCTTCCGCGCTACGGAAACCTCAACGAACGGGAACGCTTCCGGATGCTGTGAGCGTTCACAGCCGCTTTTGAATTTCCCCGTGCATCACTTCGGTCGCTTGCTGAATGATAAAATCAATCGGGAAAACCACCCCCTGGCTTGTGACGGAATTGGCGGGATGAGCATCAAACACGGCTATTCGGTCGGCAGCACGATAGAAGGAAAGCGAGGTGGTGTAGCCGAGATGCAGGTCGGGGATTTCCAGAAACCCCAGTGCTTCCATCGAACTGCGGATTTCGTTCAAGGTGGAGGGCGTGCCAGAAATGTCAGGCTGTGAGATCACCAAGGAAAGCGGCCTTGTGGGGGATACGATGACTCCTTCGAGTTGGATCGCATCTTCAAAAACGCGGTTTTGGAGCCCCTGTCGGGCAAGGTATTCCGAGGGAAGCGCTTCCCGAAGGATGATGCTGCCAACCCATTGTTGTGTTGCCTTGTCCAAGGCAAAATCGGTATCCGCAATAAAGC
>CAIWLA010000204.1 GCA_903913345.1 uncultured Magnetococcales bacterium
CAACCCCGCCTATCGGCCAATTCGGATCAGACAGGAAGATGAGATCAGGATCCTGGGGAAGGTTTTGGCCGTGCGCAGCACAACTTTGATCGATTGGTGATTTGTGGAGGCGATGGCGCAGAGACACGCCTCCATTTTGAATTGATTTGGATTTTGGAATATTTAAAATAGAACGACTTCGAGTTATGAAAGGAGATGTCAGATAATGACCGTTGCTAGCGTGATACGCAAAACACCCATTGCTACCCTGCGCACCTACTTTGATGCACGCCGCATTGACCTGAGCGGCTCGATCAACTGGCAGGACGACAGGACACCGAGTGCACAAAGACTGATCAAGGCCGTTGGAAATCTGAAGGACGGTTCCCATGAGATCATTGCCATGGATTTCAATCGCATACAGGGGATGTCTGATGAGGCAGGACAGGCATCCATTGCTGGCGTCGTGCAGGATCCCAACGTGTTGCACTCGTTCGAGAACAGTTATGATCGGGCCATGTGGCTGTTTCTGAAAGATGAGAATAGTTTTAAACGTGCTGAGGAAGTTCGTTTCGCCGAACATTATCGCCAGGGGCAGAAATGGGATGGCTTTGTCGGGCCAAAGGGTATGGCAGTCAACGATGACGATGAACGTCGGCAGGAACTCGAGACGCGGATTTGTGAGATGTTCATGTCTATGAACGCGCTCGTGGATGTGTATAAACGGCTACGGGCTGGATCTGACAAATCTTCGTCTTTGATAACTCAGGTGGTCATCTATCGGGAGGGGTTTCCAGATAGCGTCATGGAGTTTGAGCAAGGCTCATTGGAACGCAAGCCCAGACGGCCAGTGTTGGAGGCTGTGCTGACCTATGATTCTAAAAGTGGTGATATTGAGGTGGTTGGGCTGGACACGAAAGACAGGCCTCGATTGGTTCGTTTGTTCGCCCAGATCATGTTGGGTCAGGGGATCATTGGTATGCGGGTTCCGTTGCGCCAATACGACTTGTCGTCGCTGGTGGTGCAGCGTACCTTCCAGACGGATCGCGAAGACGGCATTGCATCGGTCAAGGTGATCGCCTTGAAAATACATCTTCATGCGTGTCCAGGGGTATGGTTCATGTTGGGGAAAAAACGGAATGACGACGCAAACATCTATGAATATTCTGATGATCCTTCCAGGGGAGGGCACATTCTTCGACAGGCTGACGTGGAAATTGTTTACGCCAAATTGGCGGTCCGGTTTCGGCCAGATCGGGAAACCCGCAGCGGCAAGAGCATCACTCTGGGGATTACGTTACCCAATGGTTGTGACCTGAAAGGTAGGACCGAGAAGGAGCGGCTCATCTGCGAGAAGTACTTATCTCTCTGGGGCTTGGTGAAGGAGGTGTGATGTGAATATCCCGTTGACATACAAGACATTTAAGACAGCATTAATGCTGTTTGGGTTCCCGAAACGGAACGTATATGGTAGTACGATGGTTAATCGGTTTGAGGATATGCAGGCTTTGTTCGCTGCCGGGTATCTGTCCGAGGGGCCAATGACTATGATGGTACCAGACCGCGAGGGGGGCGATCCATCTGAATGGGTAGAAGCAGAATGGAATCCAGAAACGCGCACCTATCAGTATTCCGGCGTTAGTGAGTGTGGAAGGTGGGTTGTTGATGTTCCTGATGAGGACGTGAAAACCTATGACATTAACCTGGATTGGATGGCAAACCA
>CAIWLA010000205.1 GCA_903913345.1 uncultured Magnetococcales bacterium
CCCACCAGGGGGTTGTTCCCCCTGGACCCACAATAATCTGAAAAGATTAAAAAAACAGGAGAGTCGTTTATGACGTATGCAACAGCCGATCATCTGTTGAACGGATTCGGAGCGGGCGAATTGGCCGAAGTGGCTGTGCCGGATGACCGTACCCCCATTACGGCGGAACTGCTGCGCCTCACCATCGCCGCCGATCCACGGGATGACTTTTCGGACGAAGAGTGCGCCACCGCCGATCTGGCCGTGGCGCGGATCCAGACGGCACTGGAGGAGAGCGGACGCCTGTTGGACTCCTATCTGGCCACCCGCTACCCCTTGCCCCTCTCTGAAACGGTCATTGCCGCCAGTCCGCTGCCCAGAATGTGCAGCACACTCGCCTTGACCCTGCTGTACGACGACCAGATGCCCAAGGCGGTGGCCCAACGGCAACAACAGGTGCTCGACTGGTTGCGGGACTTGGCGGCGGGTCGGGTGGAATTGGCCCCCGTGGTGGCACAAACCGGACGGGTGGCCAACGGGCCGAGTTATTCGGCGGGCAGGCGGGTGTTCGACAGGGATACGTTGCGGGAGTTCATGGCATGAACGACCTCTTTGCCGCCCAGCCGCTCATTATCGCCCAACTGACCGAGCAGGTGTCCGGGTTGCGGCTGGTACACGGTATCCGGGAGTTGGCCGCGCTTCAGGAACGACCGGGCACCACCCCCGCCGCTTATGTGCTGTATGACGGTCAGGAGGTGCGCATGCAGGCCGACCAGGCCCAGGTCGTTGACCAGAAATGGTTGATCGTGTTGGTGATACGCCATGTACGAGAGACCATGCCACCCCAGGCCAGGAGTGGCGAGCGGCAGGATGCCGGGCCGTTGCTGATCCATATCTGCCGCGCCCTGCTCGGTTGGCAGCCGGGCGCGGAATATGGCCCGCTCTCGCTGCTCACGGCCCCCAACCCCTCCTTTCGCGATGGGTTGGGTTTTTACTCACTGCGGTTTATGACCAGGACGGTCATTCAACCGGAGTGATGTCGGGTTTCAACGCTTTTGTCGATATGCGGAGAAGAGAATGAAAAAACTCGGTGACCTGCTCCTGCCAGACTCATTGCAGTGGAGTGACCGCTACGCCTGTCCGCCTGTGACCCAGACGGTGGTCCAGACTTTGGCTGGAACGCCGGTGGTCTTCAGCACCCCCCAGGTGAGCGGTTGGCCATTGACGTTGGTGGCCGAGGAGAATGTGACCTGGCTGGATCAGGTCACCGTGGACCAAGTGATGGTCATGGCCAGTCAGCCGGGAGCCACCTTTCTGTTGATCTGGGAGGAGTATGCCTGCACGGTGCTGTTTCGTCATCAGGAACCACCGGCTGTGCAGATCAAGCCGTTATGGCCGCATCACAACCAATTTATTGGCACCATCAAACTGATGGCCTGTTAAATGAGATGAATAGGGAGGAGAAGGACTGTGTCCATTCAAGCAAGTGAGATCAAATGGTATAAATCCGCAGTGGTGAGCGACACCTCCGGCAATGGGGGCACCCTCAGCGTCCATGAGTGTCTGGATGGCGTCAAGAATAATGTCTGGCCGGATGTCTCCCAGGCAGAACGGATAAGCGGTTCGGTCAAATATCGGAAAACATTTATCAAGGTGGCGAATGATGACGATCTGGCCTTGATCAATCCGCTGATCTTTGTGGAGACCCGCACCCCCGGCGATGACAGCATTGTCCTGTTGTTGGGCACCCAGACGGATACCCAGGCGCAGGTGGTGGGGTACACCCGTTTTTATGGAGCCGCCGGACTGGATGTGAATGCGGAAGCCGGGGATGCCACGCTCCTGGTCCAGGTGGAGGCGGGCAATGGCCTGGGTGGACATGACATTTTTCGCAACGGGGATCTGCTGCGCATTGCCGACACCACCAGCGTGGAGTCCGGCGATGGCAATGTCGAATTTGTCCGCCTGGCCGCCAGCAATGCCGTCTCCTGGAATGGCAATCAGGCCACCTTGACCCTGGCTTCCGGGGTGGTGCTGGCCAACGCCTATCTGGCGACCAGGGGCAAAGTGGCCTCGGTCATCGAGGCAGATGACATAGAGGCTTCTGTCAGCAACTGGAGTGAATCGTCTGCGGCGGGCACCTATAACGAAGTGACCTCCCCCGTTGGGCTGGATCATATTGGCAGCATCGAGCAAAACTGGACCATCACCTTCACCAGCGGCACCCAATTCAACTGTTATGGCAACACCCTGGGTCTGGTGGGCAACGGCACCATTGGTGGCAGCGCGTTCGCGCCCAACAATCCCGATTTCAACAAACCCTATTTTACCTTGGCGAACGGTTCGCCACCGTGGGGGGGTACCTGGGTGGCGACCGAAACCATCCAGTTCACCACCCATCCGGCGGCGGTGGCCATCTGGGAAAAACGGACCGTTCCAGAGGGGGCCAACAGCTTTTCCGGCAACAAGGTGGTGGTGGCCATTACCGGAGAGAGTGCATGAAACCGCCCATGGCCAGTTGTCTCCTGGAGGTCACGACCGGACAGCCACCGGAACCGTTTGCCCTGAGCCTGGACAATGGGTTGGGCAGTCGGCCTGTCCTGGTCAATCCGCTGCGGGTCAACGCCTGGAGCCAGCAGAGCGGGATCTATGATGCCCTCCTGCCAACGGCATTGCGCCTGAAAGGGATGGGATTCCGTCGGGTTCGGCTCCATTGTTCCAATCGGCCAATGGGTGAGGTGCGTCTGGTGGTGGATGGCGGCGGTCCATACCGCCCGTTGGGCCGCCGCCAGGAACCGATCCGTGAGACGTTGACCTGGCTCCAAAGTCAGTCGCAATTTTTGCGTTTTGGCTATGACCAGCCAGCGGTCACCATCCTGGAGTCCACCCGTTTTTTTGACAATGATGGACAGGAGACCTCCCGGCCTCTCTATCTGCCTGAGCAGGGGCTGTTTCGCCATGCCCAACCCGTGACCGGTGCCATGGTGGTGGAATACCAGCCCGCCTATTTTCTCTATGAGATCGATTACGGCACCGGCGAGGAGATGATGTCGGTCAAGGCCTTTCTGGAGATCAAGCGGGCCTGGTTGGCCGGCAATATTCACGATGCCGCCCTGCCGCCGGTCCGTCTCATCGCCCTGAGCCGGCATCAGGCGGCCCAGTTGGCCTTTCCACGGGCCTTCTGGCCCCTCTCCTCCTCTGCCACGATGCAGTTCCAGGACACGGAGGCCGTGCAGAGCTGTCTGGACGAAAATGGGCAGGAGCAGTACCAGTATGTGGAAAACAGTCGTGAGACCAGCTCCGAACGCATTGTCAGTCGGAATGATCCCAACAGCTATGTCGATATATTGCGTACCGTCTCCATGGCCTTTGAACGCCAGCCGGTCAATGGGGGGCTGTGCGAGGAGGCCACAGCGGGCAGTCAAAGCCAAAAGATGTTTTTGCGGTTCCAGAATCCCCGCAACCAGGCGTGAGGAGAGACCATGGCAAACACACCGAGTGTTCTCGATTCGTTCATCCAGATTGTCGATATTTGTTTTCCCGGTTGGACGTGGCAGTGTCGTATTATCCGGGACGATGGCCTGGAATATCCGGGCCATTGGTTCGGGACGGTCATTGATTGTTCGACCAATTTTGGCTACCACGCCACCATTCCCTGCATCGGTATCGTCAGCCCCCTGTTTTCTGCCGACCATTCCCTGGGGAGGCAGGCCGCGAACAGTCAAGGAAAGGACTTTGTCCGGCGGTATCAATTTCAGTGGGATCAGTCATCATTCGAGTATGATACCGGCGAGGGGGCGGGTCGTCTGTTGCGCCAGACCGCCACCCAGGTGCAGAGTCCCGTCACGGCGTTTGAACAATTTCTGGTTCAGCCCCTGCCCGAACAGGGGGGATAGAGATGGCCTTGCATCGCTATTGGCGTCTCCTGATCACCCAGTCCACCTCTGGCAGCGATCAACTCATCTCCCTCTATGAGGTGGA
>CAIWLA010000206.1 GCA_903913345.1 uncultured Magnetococcales bacterium
CTGGACCCACCATGGAATTACATATCCATACCACCCATGCCGCCCATGCCACCCATGCCACCACCACCACCCGGCATGCCGCCACCCGCATCCTTCTTGGGCAACTCGGCCACCATCGCTTCGGTGGTGATCATCAGACCCGCCACGGAACAGGCGGACTGCAAGGCATGACGAACCACCTTGGCCGGATCGATCACGCCACGGGCCACCAGATCGGTATAGCTTTCCGTCGCGGCATCAAAGCCAAAATTGTGCTTGTTGCTCTCCAGGATCTTGTTGACCACCACAGAACCTTCCGCACCGGCATTTTCGGCAATCACCCGAACCGGCTCTTCCAGGGCACGACGCACAATGTTGACACCCACTTTCTGGTCATCATTGGCCATGATCAGACTGTCCAGCACGGCGCGCGCCCGCAACAGGGCCACACCGCCACCGGGAACAATCCCCTCTTCCACCGCAGCGCGCGTGGCATGGAGGGCATCGTCCACCCGATCCTTGCGCTCTTTCACCTCCACTTCGCTGCCACCACCCACCTTGATCACCGCCACACCGCCCGCCAGTTTGGCCAGACGCTCTTGCAGCTTTTCCTTGTCGTAGTCGGAAGTGGTCTCTTCAATCTGGGCACGAATCTGTCCCACCCGAGCCTTGATCTGCTCGGTATGACCGGAACCACCGATAATCGTGGTCTCTTCCTTGTTGATGATCACCGACTTGGCGGTGCCCAGCATGGGAAGGGTGACATTTTCCAGCTTGACGCCCACATCTTCGGAGGCCACGGTACCACCGGTCAGGATGGCAATATCCTCCAGCATGGCCTTGCGACGATCCCCGAAACCGGGGGCCTTGACCGCCGCCACTTTCAGACCGCCCCGCAACTTGTTGACCACCAGGGTCGCCAACGCCTCGCCTTCCACATCCTCGGCGATGATCAACAACTGCCGGGACGACTGCACCACCCCTTCCAGGACAGGCAGAATCTGTTGCAGATTGCTGACCTTTTTCTCCACCAGGAGGATCAAAGGATCATCCATCTCCACCAACATTTTTTCGGCGTTGGTGACAAAATAGGGGGAGAGATAGCCGCGATCAAACTGCATCCCCTCCACCACTTCCAGGGTGGTCTCCAACCCTTTGTTCTCTTCGACGGTGATGACCCCTTCCTTGCCCACTTTGTCCATGGCCTCGGCGATCATCTTGCCCACTTCCAGATCATTGTTGGAAGAGATGGTGCCCACCTGGCAGATCTCTTCCGAATTGGTGACTTCCTTGGCATGTTTTTTCAAATCGGCCACCACGGCCTCCACGGCCGCATCCATGCCCCGTTTCAGGTCCATGGGGTTCATCCCGGCGGCCACGGCCTTCATCCCTTCGCGGATCAAGGCCTGGGCCAACACCGTGGCAGTGGTGGTGCCATCGCCGGCTTCGTCGGAGGTCTTGGAGGCCACCTCCTTCAACATCTGTGCCCCCATGTTCTCGAATTTGTCTTCGAGTTCGATCTCCTTGGCCACGCTCACGCCGTCTTTCGTGACCCGGGGCGCGCCCCAGGATTTGTCCAACACCACGTTACGCCCCTTCGGTCCCAGGGTGACCTTGACCGCATTCGCCAGGGTATTGACCCCAACCAGCATTTTGCCACGGGCAATCTCGCCAAATTTTACCTCTTTTGCTGCCATTTTTTCACACCTTGTCTATCTAGAATGTTGTCATCTCGCCACTGTGTCGCCACATCTGACGCCGGATCGAAAAAACCCTTATTTCAGGACACCCATGATGTCCGTCTCGCGCATGATGAGCAGATCCTCACCATCAATCTTGACTTCGGTGCCGGCATACTTGGCAAACAACACCACGTCGCCCACCTTGACATCCATGGGCCGAATCTTGCCCTCATCGAGGATGGCCCCCTTGCCAACCGCCAAGACTTCACCCTGAATCGGCTTTTCCTTGGCGGTATCGGGAATGATAATCCCGGACGCCGTCTTTTCCTCTTCAGAACTCCGCTTTACAACAACCCGATCATGCAATGGACGAATTTTGGTTTTCATCATTTTCCTTGTACCTCTTCCAGTTTCAATTCACACCCGGCACAAAAGCCGGATGATACCAGACACCCACAGCCGGGCACCCTTTTGGATGGCGCGGCGCGGTCAAACCGGCGACCACACGCCACCCTTTTAGCACCAACGCGGTGTGAGTGCTAATGTAAGCTGAAATCTGTCGCTGTCAAGAGGTTTCTGTATTTTTTTCTTTCAGACGATAAAATCCGCCAGCTCCATGCGCATCCGACCGGCCACCGAGACGGGCAGGGCGACGGTCAGTCGGATCTGATCCTCCTGTTCCTGTCGATCCAGGATCAACCCATCGCGACAGAGGCGGGCCAACAGGGCACCTTCGGTGGCGGGCAGGCGGAGGTGATAGCAGACCGAGTGGCGATTGGCCTCCCGCTCCAGGGTCTGCAACAGATCTGGAATCCCTTCGCCGGTGCGGGCCGACAAGAGACAGGCATCGGGCCGGGCACGCAGACGATCGAGGAGTCCGGGCGTCTGGATGCAGTCTATCTTGTTGAAAAGGGTCAGCAGGGATCTCTCCGCCAGACCGCCCCGTTCCTGCAACAGATCGCGCAAAACACCGAGCACCGCCGCCTCCTGTTCCTGCCACTCCGGGTCCGAGAGATCCACCAGGTGGAGGAGGAGGTCGGCCTCCAGCACCTCTTCCAGGGTGGCCCGAAAGGCGGCCACCAGTTGATGGGGCAGGTCGCGGATAAAGCCGACGGTGTCCCCCAGAATGATCCGTCCCCCACCGGGCAGCATCACCTGGCGCAGGGTGGGGTCCAGGGTGGCAAACAGGCGATCCGCCGTCTCCACCCGTGCCCCGGACAACCGATTGAACAGGGTGGATTTGCCCGCGTTGGTATAGCCCACCAGGGCAACGGTAAACAGGGGCACCTCCCGCCGCGATTGGCGTTGCAGGGTACGGGTCTGCCCCACCTGTTCCAGCATTTTTTTCAGGGCATGGATTCGATCCCGCAGGAGACGGCGATCCACCTCGATCTGGGTCTCGCCCGGTCCGCCCCGCATCCCGAAACCGCCGCGCTGCCGTTCCAGATGGGTCCAGGAGCGGACCAGACGGGACTGCTGGTACAACAGGGAGGCCAACTCCACCTGCAACCGCCCCTCCCGTGTACGGGCACGGGAGGCAAAAATTTCCAGAATCAATCCGGTACGATCCACCACCTTGACCGCCAGACGCACCTCCAGATTGCGTTGCTGAACGGCGGAGAGGGGATTGTTGAAGACCACCACCTCGGCCCCGCAGGCCTTGATCTCCTCGGTCAACTCCTCGACGATGCCTGTCCCCAGATAGGTGGCGGGGATGGCCCGTCGGGCGGAAAAGAGCCGACTGCCCACCACCTCCAATCCGGCCCCCCGCGCCAGATGGTCC
>CAIWLA010000207.1 GCA_903913345.1 uncultured Magnetococcales bacterium
GGCCGCAGCCATTCGATTTATCAGAAACGACAAAGATGTCTGCGTGTTTGGTATCCTCGTCCGAGACGTTTCCCCGGATCAAAAGGATCTGCAAAGCCGTGTGGAGGCATTGTCGAGTACCAACCAGTCTCCCATGGTCATCGAGGTGATCGCCCTCTATTTGTCGGAGGGATGCATACCCACCCTCGGCCAAAAGGCCATGGCAACCAGGAAAGGAGGGAGCGCATGAATGTGACCGACGCATCCCTCCAGGCCGTGGATGCTCACTGGGCCGTACAGGCGGTTGGGGATGATATTCGACTGCAAGTTCTCCGCATGGCCGACGCCCGACTGGCCCAACAAGCATTGGGCGAGCAGATTCAATTTTCGTTTCCGGATGGCATGGGAGATGACGACCTGCTGCGCAAGGTTGCGTTGGCCTATGAAATGGCCGCCATTGAGGGGCTACCTTACCTGCAAAATCCTTCGGATCAGACCAAAGTGCTACGGGAACAGTGTTCCGCTGGAGCCTATCGCACCTTTGAAATCAGGCGATTATTCCCCCTTCCAGAACGGACGGAGGAAAGAATTTTCCAGATCCTCCACCTCTCAGCACTCGCCTATTGCGGTGACCGTTGGCCCGATTTGCGCCGCTGGTTCAACGAGAATAGCCAAGCTATCGTCATTCCATCGGTTGCGGAAGTCCTGTGGGACCGTCGTTTGCTGTACCGCTTGTTTGAGTGCTGGATACGTCTGCTGAGGAAAAATAGCTGGGACGACCTGGATCGAATCCGGGAGATCATTGCAGGACTGCGGGAAGATCAAAAAACCTATGAATCCGACGTACTCCGCGAGGGAACGGAAGCCGCCGACCGGGCCATGGCCTTCCGCCTGATCGGTTTGTATCACTGGGCGAAGGGAACCGAACTGCTGTCCCGCTATATGCTTCAGGGTGAACCGGCGGATATTCCGACCTTGCTGGACAAGCATTTTGAGGCGGCTGTGGATGCAGCTACTGCATCGGGCGATCCTCAAATGGAGATCATGCTCCGCTGGTTGCTGGCCACCGGACGGCAGATGGTCAACGGTTCCATTTGGTGGGCATCTCGTTCGGTCAACTCTCGGGTGAGTCGTTTTGTGAAATCCGTCACCAAACAGCAGGGGCTTTTTGAACTTCTACCACCACAACGGGCCGCATTGCTGGAACAAGGTTTAATGGATCAAGCCGCCACTGCGGTGGTGGTGGATATGCCCACCTCAGGAGGAAAGACCCTTCTGGCCCAATTCCGGATCCTTCAGGCACTCAACCAGTTTGATGCCGACAAAGGGTGGGTTGCCTATGTCGCCCCCACTCGCGCCCTGACCGCCCAGATCACCCGACGTTTAAGACGGGACTTCGACCCCATCGGGATACAGGTGGAGCAGCTTACCGGCGCAGTAGAAGTGGATGCCTTTGAAGCGGAACTACTGAACGAAGAAACAACGGGCAGTGCCTTCAATATATTGGTGGCGACACCTGAAAAGCTCCAACTGGTTATCCGCAACAAGAAAGTCAGCCGTCCCCTGGCATTGGTGGTTATGGACGAGGCACACAACATCGAAAGCGAAACCCGTGGGTTACGCATCGAGCTTCTCTTGGCCACCATCAAACGGGACTGCCCCAC
>CAIWLA010000208.1 GCA_903913345.1 uncultured Magnetococcales bacterium
CCCCACTGGGGGAGATAATCTCCCCCAGACCCCCATATGACTTTTTTTGCAGGAACAGAAAAAACCGACACATGTAAGGGATAATCCGCCTGGACCCCTCACCCCTGGTGTACAGGCAGACCGCGTTCCACGCGACTGACCTGCCAAAGGGCCAAACCCAGACAACCCACCGCCCAGGCCAATGCGACCAGCAGTGCTGTGCGATATTCCGTCTGCTCCAGCAAGACCGATGCCTTCTGGTAAAAGGGGAGACGGATCAGGCGCAGGACATGGGTCACGGGGTTGAGTTGCATAAGCCATTGCAACCAGGTGGGCGTCTGATCCATGGGAAACAGGGCACCGGACAGCATCCACAGGGGCATCAGGAAAACCGACATGATGGCATGAAATCCGGCGGTACTCTCCATATTCCAGGCAATCAGAAATCCTAAAGTTGTAAAACCCAAGGCCGCGACCAGTAATCCCAGAAGCAACAAAAGGCCCGACGACCAGTCCAGACTCAGCCCCAGAAAGGGCACCGCAACCAACAGGAGCAGCACCTGTGCCAGGGAGACGGCCATGGAGCCACCGACCTTGCCCAACACGATGGCGATACGGGGGACAGGTGCCACCAGAATCCCCTGCAACAACCCAAGTGTGCGATCCTCGATGAGGGTGATCGTGGAAAAGATTCCGGAAAAGAGAACCAGCATCAACAAGATACCGGGGAAAAAATATTCCAGATAGGAGATGCCAGACAATCCGGGAGCACGGAAAGAGGCACTGAAGCCACTGCCCAGAAACAGCCAGAAAAGCAATGGTTGCGCCAAACTGCCGATCACCCGGTGGGGTTGGCGGAAAAAACGGATCAATTCGCGTTTGGCCAGTGACCATATGGGTCGCATCATGGCAATACCTCGGTGTGTGCGGATGGGCTGGTATGGTGGATAAAGACATCCTCAAGGGTCGGATGCTGGATGCTGATGGATTGAAACCACTCCCTGTCATGCAACAAAAGCTGTTTCAGCGTCTCCGGGTCGATCCCTGTGATGCGCAGTTCCTGTTCCCGTTGGACCAGATGGATGCCGGGACGCTGTTGTAAAATTGTTTTCAATTCATCGGCCTCCCTGGTCTGGGTGGTCTGGATGACCACCATTTCCCGTCCCAGTTGATGACAGAGCGCGGCGGGCGTACCGACTGTCAACAGACGACCCTGATGGAGGATGCCGACCTGATCCGCCTGTTCCGCTTCGGAAAAGAGATGGCTGATCATCAAAATGGTCAATGTCTGTTCGCGACGCAATCGCAGGAGCGTATCAAAAAATTCGCGACGACTGCCGGGATCCAGGCCATTGGTCGGCTCATCCATCAATAAAATCGGTGGACGATGAAGCAGGGCCATGACGAGTTCGACCCGCCGCGCCATGCCGCCAGAGAGAGTGGATACCCGATCACGCAGACGGTTTTCCAGGCCGGACCAGACCAGGTCCGATTCCAGACGTTGCTTGAAGGTTGTCGCATCCAGGCCATGCAGGTCGGCATGGATGCACAAATTTTCCAGGATGGAGAGATGTTTGTCCAGGGCCGGATGTTGAAAGACAACGCCGAGCAATCGGCGAGCGGCAGCGGGATTTTCCAGGATGTCCACCCCCCCCATGGTCACCGTGCCGGCACTGGGTCGTGCCAATCCGCACAAAATGCGAAACAGAGTGGATTTTCCACCGCCATTGGGACCGGTCAACGTAAAAAGGGTATTCGCGGCAATGGATAAAGAAAACGCCGTCAATGCCTGAAAAGGCGGACGGTGCCGGCGGGGATAGATGTGGGTCAATCGCTCGATAAGAATCATGGCCTGGACCGGTTACTATTTTTGAGTGAATGGAGAGATTAGAATTGAAATGTTTCCGCCCACCGTGTAGAATGAAAAAGCTGGCAGAAGGGTCAGGATAACCGGTTTTTATCTGTTTGGATAGGGTGAAAAAAATGTCATTTTCAAACTACATGGAATTATTAAAATTGAGAATCGGTGGAATGATCGCCTTGACGGCGGTCGTCTCCTATCTCTCGATGGCGCAACGGGTCAGTTTCTCCCATCTGTTCTGGCTGGCTTTGGCCATGTTGCTGGGTTCTTCCTCTTCCGCCGTATTCAACCACTGGTATGACCGGGATATCGATCGCCTGATGGAACGGACCGCCAACCGACCTTTGGCCAGACACTCTTTGCGCAATCCCCATCATGTGTTGTGGCTGGCGGGCGGGTTATTGCTCTCCGGGGTGAGTCTGGCCTCCTGGTCATTCAATCCCATCGTGGCCATCCATCTGTTCCTGGGTGCCTTTTTTTATGGGGTTGTCTATACGGTTTGGCTGAAACGACGGACATGGATGAATATTGTGCTGGGTGGACTGGCAGGCAGTTTTGCCATCATGGCGGGTGCGGCCTCCGTGCAACCAACGCTTTGTGTCCTGCCCCTTTTGTTGGCTCTTGTGCTGTTTTTCTGGACCCCTTCCCACTTCTGGAGCCTGGCCATTCACCTTAAAGAGGATTACAAAAAGGCAGGGGTTCCCATGTTGCCGGTGGTGATCGGGGAGCATAAAGCGGCTGTATACATATTCACCAACACCCTTTTGATGGTATCGGCATCATTCCTGCCCTGGCTCTTTGGCCAATTGGGCTTGATCTACTTGACGGGTGCGATCGTCTCCGGTGCGCTTTTCCTGTTTGAAAATTGGCGATTGATCTGTCTGCCCACTGGAGAAATGGGGCGACGCAATTTTATGGGATCCATGCGCTATTTGGCCATCCTGTTTATTGCCATTGTGGCCGATGTCACCTTTTGAAAACCGGAAACGCGCACCCGTCTCACCCCGACTTGATCCTCTGTTCCATGTCCCGACCTTCATCCTGGAGAAATCCAGGATGAACCTTTTGATGATCCGGCAACAAACCCCCTTTCTGAATTGGTTTCGGGGGTCGGCTCATCAAGAAGCCTTCCCTGTGGATGGGTTATATGTCAAAATGTCGGTTTCTTTGTACTGTTCGCATAGCGAGGATTCGTTCGTGGAAATCATTCGGGTTACCTGCAATCACCTCATTCTTCAACTGGAAAAACAGTTTAACTGGATATTCGGCAACAGGCTGAATCCACTCTATCATTTAGGCTCATTATCGTTTTTTTTCTTCTGGATCATTCTGGTTTCCGGTATCTATATCTTCATCCCCTTCGAGACCAGCGTCCTCCATGCCTACCAGTCGGTCGAATACATGACCAGGGATCAATGGTGGCTGGCAGGCATCATGCGCAGTCTGCACCGCTACGCATCGGATGCGGTGGTGATCACCATTTTTTTTCATCTGTTCCGTGAATTCAGCCGGGACCGGTACCGGGGTGTACGCTGGTTTTCCTGGTTTACCGGCATTCCCACCCTCTGGTTTGTGGTTTTACTCGGTATTTCCGGCTATTGGCTGGTTTGGGACATGTTGGCTCAATATGTAGCCCTGGGCACGGCTGAATTGATCGACTGGTTGCCGGTCATTCCCAGCTCCATGATTCTCAACTTTCTGGACGGCCAGATTTCCGACCGCTTTTTCACCCTGATGGCCTTTTTGCACCTGCTGGGCTTTCCGGTGGCCCTGGTTTTTATGACCTGGACCCATGTCAGCCGCATCAGCCAGGTCAATATCATGCCGCCCCGTGGTCTGGCCATCGGTTCCTTCATCGCCCTGCTGCTCCTCTCCCTGCTCAAACCGGCGGTCAGCCACGAGTCGGCCAATCTGGCCCAGGCACCGATGACCCTGCATATCGACTGGTTCTATTTGAACATTTATCCCTTCATTGACCGGTTTGGTCCGGGATTGGCCTGGGCGTTTTCCCTCGGGATCACCACCGTTTTACTGCTGTTTCCCTGGCTGCCGCCGCGCCGTGATCCCCCGTCTGCCCAGGTGGTCTTGCCCCAGTGTACCGGTTGC
This sequence comes from uncultured Magnetococcales bacterium, assembly GCA_903913345.1. Classification (GTDB taxonomy): domain Bacteria; phylum Pseudomonadota; class Magnetococcia; order Magnetococcales; family Magnetaquicoccaceae; genus Magnetaquicoccus. The sequence continues at coordinate 3,947 of CAIWLA010000208.1, forward strand.
GGGGGATGTGCCCGGGATTGTCCCTTCGGGGCCGCTTCCATGCAGCCCCGCTCGGATGGTCGGCGCAATACCCTGTTCGAATCGGTGATTGATCCCTCACTCTGTACCGCTTGTGGCATCTGCCTGGGGGCCTGCACCACCGCCAATCCTTTCCGCCAGACGGGAGAAACCCTCACCGTTGGCATCGATATGCCCGGCTATACCCTGGATCGGATGCGACAAGAGACCGACCGCGCCCTGGGCAGTCTGGCCGGCGACCGTTCCATCCTGGTTTTTGGCTGCGAACGGGGGGCCGATCTGGAACAATGTCGCGGGGTGGATACGGCTGTTGTCATCCTCCCCTGCACGGGCATGGTCCATCCTGCCTTTCTGGACTATGCCCTCCGCAAGGGTGCGGCGGGGGTGGTGGTGACCGGTTGTCGAGAGGGCGACTGTTTCTATCGATTGGGTAACTGGTTGATAGAGGAACGTTTGGCGGGCCATCGCGAACCCCATTTGTCCCAGCGGGCAGAAAAAGATCGCATCCTGATCGCCTGGGCTGGCCGGGGAGATGAGGCACTGTTGCAAAGACGGATTGACACTTTCCGATTGGAAAAACTTGTCCATAAGGTTCAAGGCAGATCATGAACAACGCCCTTCGGTATCTCATGCAGGCCATCTGTTACGCGGCCTTTTGCGCCGTCGTCTTTTATTTTTCCACCGCACCCGCCTACCAGTATCTGGATGCGGACAAAGCGGAAATTTTGATGGCCTTCAAACATCCCACCCAACGACAGGCCGTCTGTCATCAACGGACGTCCGAGGAGTTGAAGGCATTGCCGCCCAACATGCGCCGTCCCCAGGATTGTCCACGGGAGAGATCACCACTGATCATCGATGTCTCCCTGGACGGCACCCCCGTGGCACATCAGGCATTTGTTTCGCCGGGTATCCACAAAGATGGTGCGGTTTTTGTCTATGCCAAATTGTTTATTCCAGCCGGAGAGCACCGGTTGCTGGTTGCGATGCGCGACTCGATGCGTGAGGGATATGACTACACCCTGGAACAGCCGCTCTCCTTCCGGCCCGGACAGATGCTGGTCATCGGTTTTAATGAAAACGAGGACCGCTTTACCCTGAAGTAGGGGGCACGGGAAGCAGAGACTGGAGGAGTTGAAATGTGCCCACGCTCAAGAGCAGGATGATCACAAAAAAGAGCACGTTGCGATGGGAAAAGCGGTGCCCGATGGTCTGCTCAATCCGATCCAGAATCCAATCGGCGGCAAAATAAAGCACAATGCCCGCCAACGTATAATATATCATTTCCATTGAGATTTTCCAAAAAAACCTGAAATAAAGAGGGGGTGGACAGGGGGGTGAGATCAAC
>CAIWLA010000209.1 GCA_903913345.1 uncultured Magnetococcales bacterium
CCGTCCGGTCAGGGCCTGACTGACCCGATCCAGTTCACTTTGCACACTGGTGGCCAGTGTGGCCAGCCATTTATCCTCCACCACTAGCGTTTTGACCTCCGATTCTGTGAGTCTGCCATATTTTGCGGCCACTTTGACATCCAGAGCCTTTTGAGCCTCTTTTACCTTGCGGCTGGCTGTGGTTTCATGGTCCAACAGGGTCAAGTAGGCTTCCAGGGTCTTGCGCTCTTCGATGGCCTCCCTGTCTCTTATGATGGCCTTGTGGCGGTCTTTTACACTCTTGGCGGTCAGCTTGCCCGCATCGGTTTTGGCCTCGGCCAGCAATCCGTCTTCACCGCCCTGTTCTTCCTCCATCTCCTCCATCTGGCGACTGATGGTGTCGCGTTCAGCTTCCAGCGTCTCAATGGCGGTCTGTTCGGCGGCAAAATAGCGGGTAATAATCAATGCGGGCGGAATCAAGTCAGTGTTGGGCTTGCCATCCTGCATCGCTTTCCAACCGTCAGCGACAATCATCCAGGCATCATCCTGCATGGTTTCTGCCCAGTAATCCATCAAATGCTGGTAGACGCTGTAGTAATCAATCAGTGCTGACACCCCGTGCGCGGCGCGGAAGGTTTCCAGCAGATTTTCCGAGAGGGTTTCGATCAGAGCCTTGGGTCGGTCGCCTTGTTTGATACAGGTCAGCAGAGGGGTGTTGGCTGTTTTCCATACGGAGAAAAGTTGTGTAACTTGTTGATTGAATGCGGTAAATTCCGGGTGGTCGAAGATGACAGCCTTGATTTGGCTGGCATCAACCTTGGGCTGGCTGTAGCCTGGGCGGTCAGCATCCGTAAAGAGCGCGCGGCGCACGTTTGGAAACACCTTCCAGTAGGGGGCAAGTCCGTCTATGTCCCGGTTGGGAATGCCGCCCTTGAGGTGGGCTTCAATATTCTGCAAATCTTCTGGTTCGGTGTTGTCAATGTAGCGCGGCAGGTTGAGGTTGAAATCGTTGGTTGCGATTTCGGCCAGAGGCACCATGCGCGCATACTTGGATATCTCCATGTTCCGGGTGAAGGTGTCCACAATCTTGTGGATATCCTGGGTACGCAGACGGTTTTTGTTGCCATCCTTGATAAAGCCCTTGCTGGCATCGACCATGAAGATGCCCTTGCGTCCGGCGGCTCCTTCCTTGTCCAGCACGATGATGCAGGCCGGGATGCCGGTGCCGTAAAACAGATTGGCGGGCAGGCCGATGATCCCCTTGATATAACCCTGCTTGATAATGTTCTTGCGGATGCTCCCTTCCGCGCCACCCCGGAACAGCACCCCGTGCGGCAGAATAACCGCCGCCTTGCCGGTAGCCTTGAGACTCTTGAGCATATGCAGCAAAAAGGCATAGTCGCCGTTTTTGGCGGGTGGGATGCCACACTCAAAGCGACCATACTGGTCATTGGCCGCATCGAGGCCGCTGGTCCATGCCTTGGTGGAAAACGGTGGATTGGCCACCACAAAGTCGAAAGTCTTGAGCCTGCCGTCGGGATTTTTGAAGTGGGGGGCAGCCAGGGTGTTGTCCTGCCAGATTTCCGCCGTCGGGCAGTCGTGCAAGACCATGTTCATGCGGGCCAGTGCGGACGTGGCGTTGTCCATCTCCTGGCCATACAGGGCCAAGTCCAGCCCGGTGCGGCTTTTGGTTTCGTCGTGGGCTTTGAGCAGCAGAGATCCAGAACCGCAGGTGGGGTCATAGATGGTCTGGTCGGCGCGGGTTGCCTGCCCCAGATCAATGACCATGGCCATGATGCGGGAGACCTCCGCCGGGGTATAAAACTGGGGTGTCCAAAAACGGCCTCCACGGTCCAAATTTCTTGCCCAGAATCAGGGCCTCGTTGGCAGACACACTGCCCCCCCCCCATTCTATATTTCGGTACATTGACCGGATTTTCAGCCTAGTCCCTGTACTCTTCTGGAGACCAGAAGTC
>CAIWLA010000210.1 GCA_903913345.1 uncultured Magnetococcales bacterium
CCTCCGAGGGAGTTCCGATTTGCATGCCTTCGGCGACTCCAACGCCTATCTGGCTCGCAGCGGAGATCGGTTGCTGCTTACCCTCGAACACCGGGCGGCCAAGCCGCCGGAACCCCTGGAACTGGCCCTTCTGTCGCAACCAGATGGTTCCGCCACCCATCTCCAGATCATGTCTGCTGTCCGTGACGACAACAAAGGGGCAAGCCTCGAAGAACGTGCCCTGACCTTCCTGAAGCACGCCGACAAACCGATGCTGCGTACCGTCCTACGCGACAGCCTCAAGGTCAACAATCAACACCTTGGGGAAGCATTGCTCCGACTCCAGCATCAAAACTTGGCTCTGCGGATGGAGAACGGTTGGGTGGCCACCAACCCGATCAACCACCCACCACGACCAGGATTGCCAGCGTCTGATCTACACCGCTTGGACCAAACAGGAATGGAGCTATGCTCCCAACCCATGTGAAGTTCTCCCACCTCAAACAGGTGGTCTCCATCGCTGCGGTACTGGCCGACAAGGGGTTGATCCCCTATTTCAAAAAGAGGGGGGATCAACTCTTCGGGCCTTGTCCAGTGCATGCTGGTGACAATCCCAGTGCCTTCGTGGTCACTCTGTCAAAGAATCTGTGGTACTGCTTCACCGGTTGCAACGCTGGAGGCGATGTTGTCCGACTTGTGCAACTCCTGGATCACAGCACTTATGCCCAAACTGCGGAGTACCTCGCCTCCCTGGCAGGCCGTCCGCCTGTCTCGTGGAATGGCACCCCTGGTCCGATTAAAAACACCTTTCGACCATTCACCAGACATTTGAACCTCGACTCATCCGTCCCCTGGTTCCGAGGAAAAGGCATCCGCCCACAAACAGCGAAAACCTTTGAAAGCGGTGCCTACCATGGCCCAGGGTTTCTCGCCGATTGCATCGCCGTCCGGTTACACGATTCGCATGGCAGCCCGGTCGGCTATGCCGGAAGACGCATGAATGTTCGCGATGCGCTGAAGTACGGCAAATGGAAATTCCCTCGTAGTCTGCCCAAAAGCAGCATTCTGTACAACCTTCACCGGACCAACATCAACACGCCATGCCTGATCGTGGTGGAGTGCCCCTGGGGGGTGATGCGTTTGGCCCAACTGGACATTCCCGCCGTAGCCCTCCTTGGAATCAAAATCTCATCCATCCAACGCGACATCCTGACCCGCTTTCCCCGACTCACCATCATGTTGGATGGCGACCAAGCGGGTAGGACCGCAAGCGTGCAAATCCAGCGAAGCCTTGCCGACAGTACAGAAGTGCATCAGGCATTCCTGCCCCAGGACAAGGATCCAGACGATATCAACGATGATCAGTTGATCGCATTGTCTGGATATTTTTCCTTTTAACCAGTCCTTTGGCCGCACCATCGATAGCCAATACGAGCGTTCCGTTCCGGGACGCTATAGGGGTGCGCTCGGAACGGAACGCTGCCAATTGGGTAGGGGAACCTTCCGTGCCACGGAACCTGCAACGGTGTCATGTCAACGGGCGTGCAACGCAACAGGTGCGCCAAGTACCAGTCTTTTTCTCCTGCCAAGTCCCATATTTCGCGGCAGAGCCGCCTAATATACTTCCGAAAAATCGGCAGTTGAACTCGTCGTCGTTCTTGAACTCCAGCCAGTAGTCCATTGGCTGGTCGTTTGTGGCGTTGTAAGGGAGCTGGCGCAACAACTCCGGTCCGCTCATCTTGGTGAGCTGCTCTGGACCGTAGTGATCAAGGAAGATTTCACGCTGCCGCGAGATCTCGGTGACGTCATGAAGGGAGGAGGACCGTTTGAGTTTCGCCGAGAAGTACTGGTTGAGGACAATCTGGGACTCGTTCATCGGTGCTCCTAATCGTCGTCCACTTGGAACAAGCCATCCGCGCGGAACAGGTTGGACCTTTATGACCATTGCTTCTTACATCTCTACGAAAAACCCAGCATGTCCTATCCTACAGACTGAAACTCACGCTGTAAAAGGGGAAAACCTCATTGTGGACTCAATCTTGCCGGAATGCCAGCCTGAGGTCGGCATTTCGACGATGGGTACGACCGCTTCAGCCTGGAACCGAGCCGGGGTCGAAATGGGCCGTTTTTTTGGTGTCGCGTAAGTCATTGATTTATTATGGCGAGGTCGGGCAAAAACGGACTTGAGGTCGGATCGGCCATCCGACCTCGGCCACTGATAGGGAGAGAGGGTTTTGGGCTATTTTTAGCCCGGACGGGGAGGGTGCCGACCTCGCTGGGGGTGGTTTCCGTTTTTGGCGGTTTCCGTAACTGTTGAAATTATTGGGGAATTTTGCACAAAAAAGGCCGCCAGGGTAGGCGGCCTTCAGACAGATAGCAACTTGGAATTTTTAAATTGGTGGAGCGAACCGACCCTTCACCGCACAATTCTCTGATTTTTTAGTGTACTATTCAGAGAATATTTTGCCTTTTCAACCGGTTGGCGAGCCGGGGTCGAACCATTGCATCTCATTGAAAAACATTATGTAAATTTTTCGGCGTCTGGCAAGCC
>CAIWLA010000211.1 GCA_903913345.1 uncultured Magnetococcales bacterium
CTAAGGAGAAGCGCAGTGATTGTCCATTGTTGACGTTGGGATTGGTGCTGAATGACAGCGGATTTGTGATTCGTTCAGGATTTTTCTCAGGAAATGCTGCCGAATCCAAGACGTTAGAAGAAATGCTCCAAGGCCTTGACACTCCAGAAGGGGCATTGGTGATCATGGATCGTGGTATTGCCACCGAAGCCAATTTATCCTGGTTACGTGATAAAAAATACCGGTATCTTGTTGTTAGTCGAGAGCAGTGTCGCCAGTTCAATATGGAGCACGCAACCTGTATTGAGACAGCGACCAAGCAACGGGTCCACATCCAGAAGGTTTCCTCTCTGGACGGTCAGGAGGTTCGTCTTTACTGTCATTCCGAACGTCGCGCCATGAAGGAGGATGGCATTACGCAACGTTTTGCCAAGCGTTTTGAGGAAGAACTTCAGAAACTCCATGATGGTTTGGCTCGTCCAAGAACGACTAAAAAAATTGACAAACTTTGGGAACGAATTGGACGATTGAAAGAACGGTGTCATGGTATCGGACAGCATTACGAAATCGAAATAATCCCGGACAATGACGGCAAAAATGCCACTGCCATACAGTGGAAACGGGAAGCCAAGGATGGTTCCTTGCTGACCCATCCCGGTGTTTATTGTCTGCGTACCAATGAAACAGAGTGGGACAGTGAGCGGCTTTGGCGTACCTATATCACCTTGACTGACCTGGAATCTGTATTTCGCTCCCTCAAATCAGAATTGGGGCTGCGACCAGTTTTCCACCACAATGAGGAACGCAGCGATGGGCATCTCTTCATCACGGTGTTGGCCTATCAATTTGTGCAAATTATCCGCCGCCGCCTTCATGCCAAGGGGATCTGCGACAGATGGTTGTCCTTGCGTACTATTCTCGCTGGTCAATGTCGAGTTACAGCAACCTTTCGTCGATCGGATGATCGTACCCTCCATGTGCGCAAGGCAACCAATGCAGAACCTGCTCAGCGAAAAATCTACCAAGCTGTCGGTCTCAGCCCAAGCCCAGGTGGTGTGAAACAGATGATCGTCTAAAGCGTCAAATCGAAGAATCACGCATTTGTAGTGCCACGTGACAAAAAATAGTGCCGCAAAGCACTGATATTAAATAGAAAATAAAATCGTGTGTTAAATATGGGATAAGGAGGTATGGTGTTGATGGCGCGTTCGATCTTCGCCATGCTGATCGTTGCCACTTTCCTGGTCAGCAATCAGGCCGGGGTTCTGTTGGCTGCCGAGGCGGCGGATGATGGTCGGAGAGAGTTGCCACTGAACGCGCAAGAACGGGATTGGCTGGCGGCCCATCCCCGAATCCGCCTGGGCGACGACTTCGTGTGGCCGCCTTTCCCCATGCGGACCGTGGCAACCCCGCTGCCACAGGTCACTCCCGTGGGACGCTTTCCCACCGCCACCCAGACCAGGGGGCTGCGCATTCTGCTGGCGGAAGATGTCGAGGAAAATCAGGTGCTGTTTGAGGCCTACCTCAAGCAGACCCCGCATCAAGTGGTTATCGCCAACGATGGGATAGAGGCGGTTGATCGGGTGCAACAGGAAACATTCGATGTGGTGGTCATGGATGTGCAGATGCCCAGAATGGACGGCTACACCGCTACCCGGAAAATTCGCCGATGGGAACAGGAGATGGCGCGTCATCCCTTGCCGATTATTGCCCTTTCGGCCCATGTCATGGAGGGGGAAAGAGAACGCAGCCGGGAAGCCGGATGTGATCACTACCTTGCCAAACCGATCAAGAGAAAAAAATTGTTGGAGGCACTCCAACAGATTGCCAGCCAAACACCGATCCACCCCCGCCAAGTCGCGGGCATTGAAGGCACGATAAAAAGAGGCCAAGGCCAGTCTGGCCGGACACATTCCCTGTAAATCCTGGGAGCCATCAATCATCTCTTGTCTGGGTTTCATTGGCACAACTCATCAATTTCAACTTGCCCGTCTTTTTTGTCTGATGGTGCCGGACTCAACGGGTTTCTTCGGAATCCGGCGCACCGACAGACAAGCCCGCACGTGATAACCGTCGCATAACCTTTTCGTGGATTTTCTGTTGACATGATCCATGATTTTTATGATAATCACCCGGCATGTTCGAGACAGGAAGCCTAATATGCAGACATCCATGAAATAGATCTGTTGCCCTTAGAAGAAAAAATGCCGTTTTTTGTATCGACCCCCGGGCTCATTGCCCGACAGGCAGTACCTCTCAAAAAACAGGATGTATGACCGATGATGAGGCCGGATTGCATCCATCCCGATAACATTGTTCCACTTTTAAAGGAGAATTCGGTATGCCAGGATCAGAAAAACAACTCAGTCAGAATGATCTTTCAACCCTGGAACACGGCCATTTTAACGATCATGTCGGCACGGCCTTTCAGGTGCAGGTCGGCGACGCCCACCGTTGTACCCTGACTCTGGTGGAGGTCAAGACGGGAAAGGCCCGGCCCAAACTCTCTTTTTCCCTGGCGGATGGCACCACCCGGGAGACCAGGGAGCGGCCATTCACCCTTATCTTTGAAGGGGAAGAGGGGGCGGCCATGGAACAGGACAGCTACCAGATCAGCCATGGCGTTCTGGGTTCCGGTCTGCTCTGTCTCTCCCCCCACGGACGGAAAAAGGCGGAGGATGCCCAGCATCCCGATTGCCACGATCACGCACTGAACGTGATCTATCAGGCCGTCTTCAGTTGAAGGGCACCCGGTTGATCCTGTCATCCACTAAACACGAGGAGAATGAATAATGGCTGAACCTTTGATCGGTGAAATCCGGCCCGTTGCCTTCGGTATGATCCCCAATGGCTGGGCCTTGTGTAATGGCCAATCCATGTCCATCCAGCAAAATGCGGCCCTGTTTTCCCTGCTGAACACCACTTACGGGGGAGACGGTAAAACGACCTTCAATCTGCCCGATCTGCGGGGGCGCATCCCGATGGGGGTTGGACAATATACCGACAGTACCGTCAGCACCTATTACAGACCGGGGATGGTTGTTGGCACCGCCGGGGTGGTGGTGACGGCGGCCCAGATCCCCGTTCACGACCACACGGTGCAAACCGCCTCCGATGCCGGGACCGTCAATACACCCGCCAGCAACTATCTGGGCACGGTTCCCGGTACCGGCGTCCCGGCCTATGGCACGGCCCCCACCCAAACCACTCAGCAGGTGGCCTTGAACACGGGCGCGTTGAGCAGTGTCGGCAGCAGTGCCCCGCACTCCAACATGCAACCCTATACCACCATCCACTATATCATTGCCCTGATTGGATATTATCCACAACGAAACGACTGATCATCGCCGCATATCGGGAACAGCCGTTTCATATTGCACCATCAACTGAGGAGAATATTATGGATTCCGACGCCTTTCTTGGAGAGATCAGGCTGTTTGCCGGCGACTATGCACCCGACGATGGCTGGCTGATATGTGATGGCTCGTTGCAGACTGTCAGCCAATACAGCGCATTGTTCAGCCTGATTGGTATCACCTACGGCGGGGATGGGGTCAACAAATTTGCCCTGCCGGACTTGCGCGGTCGCGTGGCCGTGGACGTCAACAGCGATCTGACGAGCCAACCCTTCTACAAACTGGGCGCGGGCGGCGGCAGTGAGGGGGTGGTGATGGCCGAAAATGTATTGCCCAACCACACCCACACCCTGAGTATTGCCACGACCCAGGCCACCTCCCTGGCCCCCACCCCCGACAATACCATGGCCATCGGAGCGGGTGCCAGCACGGCCCCTCTCAACCTGTATACCACCACCAAAACCCTCAAGACCCCCGGTCTGCTGGGTGCCCAAACCATCCGCTCCAGCGGTGTGGCGAGTCCCGCCGCTCATAACAATATGATGCCTTCTCTGGTCCTTTCGTACATGATCTGTGTGGAGGGCGGCATCTTTCCTGCTGCGCAATAGGACACTATCAACAACCGGGTTATCATTATACAATCAGGAGTGAATCCCCATGGCAGATCCTTATATCGGTGAAATCCGCGCTTTCAGTTTTGTTTTCCCCCCGCTCAATTGGGCGGTGTGCAACGGTGCCCTGTTGTCCATCAACCAGAATCCAGCCCTGTTTTCCATTATCGGCAACCGGTATGGCGGCAGCTATCCAAACACCTTCGCTTTGCCGAATCTCCAGGGGCGGGTGCCCGTGGGCAGTGGCACCGGCCAGGGCTTGACCCCCAGGACCATTGCCACCTCCCTTGGGATAGCCAACGTTGCCCTCGTCCCCGCAAACATGCCCGCACACACGCACAACGTCAACATTGAAGCGGCGGGAGGAAGAACAGGCGCGGTCACCGGTCCCGATCCCACAGTGCAATACCTGGCACCGGCCAGTTTTGGAACGACCACGAAAACCGCCGAGTTGCTCTATTCCAAAACCGTGCCGAGCGACAACAACCTGGCGGCCAATGCCCTGAGCAGCTTTGGGGGGGATACCTCCGGTAACGCAACGCTCCATGAAAACCGGCAGCCGGCCCTGGCGTTAAATGTATGTATCGCCCTGCAGGGTCTCTATCCCATGAAGCCATCGTCATAACCGTGCCGGATCCGTTGGTCGACTATCGTCAACAGTTGCTGCGGCAGGGGTATACCCTTGCCCCGGCCACTGTGGCGGATGGGGAGGTTCTGCTCACCCTTTTTGCCTCGACGCATCTGGCGATGCAGGTGTTGTCCCAGTCGTTTGGCTGGTCGGATGCGGCGCGACTGGAGTATGTGCGCTTGCAGTGCCACTGCCAGGAGCGCGCCTATCGGGGAGCGGGTTATGCAGGGGCCTGGCTGGATCTGGTGCGTTGGGCGGGCCATGTGGTGGGGCGACTCTACCTCCTCCACCGACCTGGCGAACAGTTGCGTCTGCTGGATATCACCCTGCTGCCGGAATATCGCGGTCAGGGGCATGGCACCGCCCTGCTTCGCACCCTCCAGACGGAGGCCAGCCGGATCGCCACGCCCCTCATCGCCCTGGTGGAAAAGGAGAATCCGGCCTGCCATTTTTACACCCGCCTGGGATTTTTCCCCACCGATCCCGACCCCGAGTTGCCCTTCCACCAGACCTGGCAATGGTCTCCCCCCTCCCGGATCTCTTGATCGTGCTGACCAGACAATCATCGGCCTGTATCCGGGTTCGGCCATCGCACCGCCACCATTACCTGAAGAAGCGTATTGTTGTGTTTTTTTTCTTGCATATTGAGCGCGAAATGATCAATATAGACCTTCATAAACTGGGGAGGTGTTTCTTGATGGGATGCCGCCATGGCAGAGCACAAATGTCCGCCTGCCATTCATACCCAGGCTTTGATTGCGCACTGTTATTTCCAGTACCAACAAAACCTTCCATGGTCGATGCCACTGCACAAAACATCTGAACCATCGCGTTGACACCGTTTCTTGACAGGATGATCCAGCATGTCGATCCAATTGCCCCCATCCAATCGTGCCAAAACCGGCCACAATAATCGCTACGGCCCCAGGATGATGGCTCTGGAACCCCGCATCATGTTTGATGGCGCGGCGGCGGTGGATGCCGTGGATCATGCCATCTCCCCGGATCATCCGGTTGATGTCGCCCCTCCGACGGCCCATGCCGCCCCGGATGCCGCTGCCAAGGCGTTGATTCCCAATGCAGGCCCCGGTGCAGGTGCAGGCCGCCGATCCCACGCTCAATGGCGGCAAAAAAGAGGTGATCTTTGTCGATACTGCGGTGGCCAACTATAAGACATTGGAAGCAGGCATTCGTCCTGGGGTGGAGATTGAGGAGTTCGGTGGCAACCAGGATGGTCTGGCGCAAATGGCCAAATGGGCTGAAACGCATACCGGATATGATGCCATTCATGTGCTCTCCCACGGTTCCGAAGCCGCCCTGCATCTGGGCACCAATACCGTCACTGAGGTCACCCTCTCCGCTACAGTAGTGCAGGCGGAACTGGCCGAGATTGGGCATTCCCTGAATGCCGGGGGCAATGTGCTGCTTTATGGTTGTGATGTGGGCAAGGGGATGGATGGGCAGCAGTTTATCACCGATCTGGCGACCAATACCGGGGCAGTGGTGGCGGCTTCTGTGGACAATACCGGCTCGGCCTCCCTGGGGGGCGACTGGACGCTGGAAGCCGCAACCGGAACCATCAATATGAAAGCCTTGGATTTGAGCGAATACCAGGGATTGTTGGTGAATGTCACAACAAATTTTTCTGGGACTCTGATCAGTGGTGTGAGCTTCAATTCCCCGGATTTGGTGTATGCTGAATATGGTGTCAGTGACATTACCTCCGCCAGTTCAGTCAGAATCGACGATGCATCCCAGATTGCCCCCACAGACTTTGACGCTTCGCATCATGTGTCACCCTACTCGTTCAACTATGTTGCCATCAATATCACCCCGACAGTGACCGGTTCGTATACGATGCTTGTAACCAGTGCCAGTCTCTCCCCGGCAGTCAGTGGTTGGGGATACGGAACCAGTACAAATGCGACCGATGACACGGCCATGTTTCTCTATTCGTCTTTTACTCCCACTTCATCGTTTAATGGATTAGTCATGGCGAACGATGATATTGCTAGTGCAGACCTGAATGGCGCATATACGAATAGTAACAATTTCAGATCCACCATCACAAATCAAACACTCAACGCCAGCACTACTTATACCCTGGTGGTCACCAGTTTTCAGCCTGGTGTAACCGGGTCCGTCAACTTTTCCGTCACTGGCCCCGGTTCCGTCACCCCGACGGCAAACCCGAACAACCCCTCTGGCTATAGTGCCCCTGCCAACGCCGCCCCCACCTTTGTCGGTTCGACGACGACACTGACCGTCAGCGAAAACGCCTCCGCTACCGACATCAAGTCCTTGCTGCATGTCTCGGACGCTGATGCCAGCCAGACCGAAACCTGGAGCCAAAATGCCGCCCCCAGTCACGGCACCCTGAGTTTTTCCAGTGCCACCGCCACTTCGGGCAGCACCGACATTACCCCTGGCGGGACCATCACCTATACCCCGACAGCGGGTTATGCCGGTTCCGACAGTTTTACCGTGCAGGACAGCGATGGCACGGCCACCGTCACCCGGACCATTACGGTCTCGGTCACTCCCGCCACCCCCGGCGCGCCAGATCTGACGGCGGGCAGCGACAGTGGCAGCAGCAGCACCGACAACATGACCAACGCCACCAGTCTGAACTTTACCGGTACTTCTGCCAGCAGCGACAGCAGCAGCACGGTGCGGGTGTTCCTGGACAAGAACGTCAATGGCACCTATGACAGCGGCACCGATCCGACCGCTACCGCCACGGTCAGCAATGGCACCTGGAGCGTCAGCGGGCTGAGCACCAGTGGCGTCAGCGACGGCAGTTATAACGTCTATGCCCTGGTCACCTCGGCCACCGGCGGCTTGACCAGTGCGCGCAGCAGCGCGCTGAGCGTCACCCTCGATACCACCGCCCCGATGGCCGGTACGGTCACCGCTGGCAATATTACCAGTGCGGCGGCCAACTCCACCTTTACCGTGGCCTACAGCGACAGCGGCAGTGGCATCGACAGCACCAGCATCGGTACAGGGGATGTGACCGTGACCGGTTCCACCATCAGCAGTGGCAGTTGGGCGGCGGGTACCGCCACCTATACCATCAACCCGCCTGGCGGCGGTTGGGATGCTGCGGACGATGGCAGCTATACCATCGCCATCGTGGCCAACGAGGTCAAGGATTTGGCGGGTAACGTGGTGGCGGCCAACGCCTCGGCCAAAACCTTTACGGTCAACATAAACACCCCTCCCACCTTCACTGGCGGTGCGAATGCCGGCTTGACTGTCTCCGAAGACGCCCCCATCACCACCATCACCACTGCCATGTTGCAGGTAATCGATGCCGAGCAGGCAACGACCGCCCGTACCTATACCGTCGGCACCGCCCCGACCAAAGGCACTTTGACCAATAACGGTACGACCATCAATGCCAGCGGTACCTTCACCCAGGCGAATATCGACAGCGGCCTGATCAAATACACCCCCACCGCCAATGCCAACGGTGCCGACAGCTTTGCTTTTAGCGTGGCCGATGGCGCAGGAGGGACGCTTGCAGGTCAAACATTTAATATAACGATTAACGCTGTCAACGATGCCCCGGTCCTGGCCA
>CAIWLA010000212.1 GCA_903913345.1 uncultured Magnetococcales bacterium
GGATCACCGAAGAGTACGACAGACGGCGCAACCATCTCGATAACACGGCTGAGACCGGGTTGCGTTATACGACCTCTCCACAGTCTGGCCCTGGTCCCCAAGTCTCGCAAAAGGCCACGGTGGAGAACACCACCAAACTCGACATCGATGAAGCGCAAGCCAAGGTGGAGGTAACCAGAAAGTATCAAAAAATTGCTCTGGTTGATGCCGAGCAACAGTTCGCCAAGATAAAAGCAAAAAGCAAGGAATTGGGCCTCGATGCCAACAAGGTGGACGAGGAGATGCTACAGAAAAAGAGGGATATCCTTGGCAAGGTAGAAGCCAGTTACAAGCAAAGCATCGACAAATTGATCGCCGAGGAAAAACGGCACAAGGATGCGGCGATTCAGCTTGAAGAGCAAAAGGCGGCGTACAACCTGTCGATGGAGGACCGTCTTGCTGCCCTCAAAGAAAAAGGCCAAACCCCCGAAGAGGTTGATTGGAGTCGGCAACAAAGGATCGAACAGGAACGGGTCCGGGCGCAGAAGGCGTTGGATGCTGGTCGGTACGATGAGGCGCGTGCTCATGCCGAAAAGATGGCCACCCTGGCTGAACAGAATTCCAACGAGGTGCCGGGCGTCATTTCGTCAGAGGATGCGCGCTGGCGGGCGCAACAGCAACTGAACCAGGCGATCAAGATCACGAATGCTGCCTTTGACAGTCAGAAGGAGTCGCATAAAACCGCTCAGGAAGAGTACGGCAAGGCAGCCAATGAGCAGATGGCGCAAATGCAGAAACTCCGGGACACAACGGCAGAATTGGATGCCGCCATCGCCAAAGATCATCGTTTGGTTTTGCAGGTTGAGGACGCTGAGATCCTGAAAGCGTCACGCCAGGTCGACGAATTGGCGGGCAAGATTGCCAAGCTGAATACAGTCAAAGTTGATCTGCAATCCGGGGCGGTCGCGCTTGAAAAGGTGCCTGAGCAAATAGACCGGGGCCTGTTGGATCAGGCCAGACAAGGCATACAGATGGCCAGGAAAGATTTCCAGGAATTCTCGGTGGAGGTAAAGAGTTTCGATCCTGAATTGAAGAACAAGTTTGATACGGTTGCCGCGTCCAATTCTATTAATGAGCTATTGCCGAAATTCAGAGAATTGGCGGACAACTATCAAAAGTTCAAAGAGAGTATTGCCGTCAATGTCGAAACAGCAGAAGCCATAAATCGTGTACTGAATTTTAAGGCTTTCCTGGACACGATTCCGGCTGAAAAAACCGTCTACGTCAATTATATCGAGCGCAGAAGTTCCGAAAATGGCTCCAATGCCAACGGGGCAGAAAAAAAG
The DNA here is from genome assembly GCA_903913345.1 of uncultured Magnetococcales bacterium. Lineage (GTDB taxonomy): Bacteria > Pseudomonadota > Magnetococcia > Magnetococcales > Magnetaquicoccaceae > Magnetaquicoccus. The sequence goes on from CAIWLA010000212.1 coordinate 1,326, forward strand.
CAATTCGGGGGCATCATTGGGTTCGATAGTGGTGGCCACCTGCCTGGTTGGGGTGGTGGCGACCGCATTCGTGCCCTGCTGGAGGCCGGTGAGTTTGTCGTGCGCAAAGAGGCCGTCCAGAAATACGGCGTGGGGACGATGTCGGCACTCAACCGCATGGCTTTGCCCCGGTTGGCCAACGGGGGGTTGATCGCCAACCTGGTGGTGCCATCGTTGCCCCCCATGCCTGCGTTCGCCCTGGGTGGCCCGGTTGCGCCACCGGTGGAAGGGGTGGTTAAGTTGGATCTCCATTTCAACGGCAACCCGGCCACATCCATTGCCGGGCCTCGTGACCAAATCCGTGGCCTGGTTAACGCGCTCAAAGAACTGCAACGGGGCTTCGCATGAAATCGCTCGGAGACATCATTTTGCCAGAGTCCATACAGTGGACCGACCAATGGGAATGGACCCCCGTGGCCCAGGAGGTTGGCCGCACGCTGGGTGGCGCATTGGTGATCTGGTCACAACCGTTGATCAGCGGCCAACCCGTCACCCTGGTAGCCGAAGAGAGCGTGACTTGGCTTACCACCGAGCAGGTGTCGGCCATCTGTGCCTTGTCCGCCCAGTCCGGGGCCACGTTTAACCTCGTTTGGGGGGATGACACCTTTGCCGTGATGTTTCGCAACCATGATCTGCCTGCGGTTTCGTTCAAACCGCTTTGGCCGAACTATTTCCTGTTCACTGGCACCATCAAACTGATGAAGGTTTAAAACTATGACCATCCAAACATCTGAACTCAAATTTTACAAATCGGCTATCGTGGCGGACACGACCGCAAATGGGGGGCGTATCGCGGCGGCGGAGGCCGCTACGGGGGTCAAAAACAACGTCTGGCCAGATGTGCCGCAGACAGAGCGGGTGGCGGGCTCGACCAAGTACCGCAAGACGTTCCTGAAGGTGGCCAATGCCAGCGGGTTGGCTCTTTACTCGGCACAGCTTTTTGTGGAGACCCCTACGCCGGGCGGGGATCGGGTGATCTTCCATCCTGGGACGAACACGGACACGCAGGGAACGATGACCACGACTGGCCAATGGTATGGCGCGGGGGCTTTGAATGCCGACATCTCGTCCGGGGCCACTACCATCGTGGTGGCCACCGAGGGCGGCAGTGCAGATGCCATCTTCGCCAACGGCGTGCTGATCCGGGTCAGCAACAAGGCCACGGTGGACGCCTCCAGTGGGACAGAGGAGTTTGTCTATCTGGCATCAAGCAACGCCGTATCCTGGAACGGCACCCTGGCCACGCTCACGCTCTCCACGCCCCTGGCGAATGCGTATCAGGCGTACAACACCCGTGTGGCATCTGTTTGGGAAATCGGGACTATTGCTCCTGCGGTGGACACCTGGGCGCGTTCTACTGCGGCGGGTGTGTACGCTGGCTGGAGTGGTGGTGGGAGCACACCATCCATCGTCATCCCGAACGCCATCGGAGGGATCGAGCAGACATGGACCATCACGTTCAGCAGCGCGACGGTTTTTTCTGTGGTGGGGGACACGGTTGGTGCGGTCGGGACCGGGAACACCTCTACGGACCTGTCTCCCAACAATTCCGATTTCTCCGTTCCATACTTCACGATGCCTGCATCCGGGTGGAGTGGCACATGGGCCAACGGAGACGTGATCTCCTTCAAAACCCACCCGGCAGCAGCGGCTTTTTGGCAAAAACGGATCATCCCGGCGAACACCGCGTCCCTGGCCGGTGACAAGGTGATATTTGGTGTGTCTGGAGAATCAGCGTAATGACTATTTTAGAGCAAGGCCAGGCACAGGTTTCCACCAGCCTGAGCCTGGATTTGCCGATTTGGGCTGATTCAACCCCATTGGTGATCGAGGAGCACAATGATGGGACCGCAACGCCCGTTATTCTGAACTATCAACCCGTTGGAACCGGACTGAGCGGAAAAAACCTTCTCACCCAAGATGAACTGACAGCGGGGATAATAGCGTCATATGTTAACTATGGGTATAATTACCAATGGGCATACAATAGGGTCCATAACACATTAAATGCTGGTGGCACAGTTTGTAATCCGACTGGTGACATGTGCATGACGAGTTCGGGGGCGGTAAATAATTCAGTAGCAACCAACAGTATCCTGGCAATGCAGGCGGGGTTTCAGTCGGCATTTGGTGGTTCTTCCAAGACCCAGGAAATCGATAAAATTTCAGTCACACCCGGAACGAAGAGATTCAAAGTGTATTGCTCCAATGCTGATGCAAGCAGTTTGCGGGTGACGATAGATGGTTGTGCTTTTACCGAGACATACACTCCTGCTGCTCAAGTGATTACCGGCGTCGATATTAACCAGAGAACCGGAGACCTCGTCGACACTGGTCCGATTGGTGTTTATCAGGGGCCATCTTCCACTTTGACGGTCAATACCTTAGCAATGATTGGACGAGTGTACACTCCGGTCTACGAGTCCATCACCTGGAACGGAGATTGTAGGCATTCGCTGAAATTTCCATATGATAGCCCATACATATCCTTGGTTGGGGCTACTTATTTCTATGATAAGTTTGGGGCGCAAGTCCCTGCACCCGTGTACTATCAAAACAGAGGGGAGTTTATTGCGTCCACAGATTGTTACGGCTCCATGATTGTCCAGTACAGTCCTGGGGTGAACATTTATCAAGTGGTTTTTGATCTAGGCGACAGTAAGCCAGCAACCGATGCAGCGAAGAACTTGTGGCTTCAGGGGGAACTGAAAGCAGCGGCGAATCTGACCCCACTGATGTTAATGGTCATGGCACCCAGGAAATCGGTGGTCGGAATGTTCCAAAGGAACTTCACCCCTCCGTCTCCTCCTGGCCTTGACAATATCAGCGTCACTGAGGTTCCAGGGAATCGAAGCGAATCAGTCTCGCAAATTCCATTTGGATCCGGAATATTGAGCGTGCACACCGTCACAGGTATCGGTCTCCAGGACGCTAACGGGCGCACACTCCAGATGAAATTTCTTACCGGGGGATAACATGGGATTTAATGGTTCTGATCTTTATTTAGGCCCGTTTACATATTTGACGTTCGAACCAACACCCCCACCTACAACGCAACCTCCGCCGCCACCTCCTGGGGATGGTGGAGGCGGCGGCGGTGGAGGTAGTGGGGCAGGCAATGGATCAGGGAATGGATCAGGCAATGGGGATGGTTCCGGCACTGGGACGGGTACTGGGACGGGCACTGGGACGGGTACTGGGACGGGCACTGGGACGGGTACTGGGGCAGGTGTGCCCGGTCCGGGGATTCCGGGTGTCCCAGGCACAGATGGCAATGGTCCCGGGATTCCGGGTGGCCCAGGGGGACCAGGTGGTCCGGGTTCTCCGGGATTCCCTGGTGGTCCAGGTGGTCCAGGTGGTCAGGGCGGCATAGGTGCTCCCGGCGGTGCGGGTGGTCCAGGTGGTCAGGGCGGCGATGGTGCTCCCGGCGGTGCGGGTGGTCCAGGTGGGCAGGGCGGCATAGGTGTCATAACCCAAGGTATCCCACCAGGTAATGGTGGTCCAGGTGGATCAGGAGGAAA
>CAIWLA010000213.1 GCA_903913345.1 uncultured Magnetococcales bacterium
CCGCACCCCACCAACTGGCTCTGCCCACTGGGGGCCGTGACGGCCCCCAGACCCCGGCAAAAATTTTTGAATGTCAACACGTTCTATGCCTTGCCCCGGACCCCACCAGGGGGAATGATTCCCCCCGGACCCCCCGATTGTCGGTCCCGGTTTAAATAAAAGCCATTCAATCCAGATCCAACAATCTGCGAATCATCCGGGTGCCGGGATCAAAAACGAGCGATCCAGACTCCAACAGACGTTCATCGTAGGCCGTGTTGTGGTCCGGTGCGATACCGGTGCCGTACAGGGCGAAAGGCACCGGGTCGGCGTTGTGGGTTCGGCTGGCGATGGGCGTTGGGTGGTCCGGCAGGGCGATGGCGCGAAAATCCCCCCGTGAGGCCATGGCCTCCAGTACGGGACCGACCAGACGCCGATCAAAATCCTCGATGGCCTGAATTTTGTAGTCCAATCGACCGGCGTGGCCCGCTTCGTCGGGGGATTCGACGTGGACAAACATCAGATCGTGGCGCGTCAGCCCTTCCAGGCAGGCGCGGGCCTTGCCCTCATAGTCGGTGTCTATCCAGCCGGTGGCCCCCGGTACCGAGAGCACCTCAAAACCGATATGGGTGGCAATGCCACGCATCAGGTCCACCGCCGAAATCATGCCGCCCGAACGTCCAAACCGATCCTGAAACCGCGCCAACTCCGGTTTTTTGCCCTGTCCCCACAACCAGATGCTGTTGGCGGGCCTTTCCCCCTTCCGGGTGCGTGCCTGGTTGACGGGATGATCGGTCAGGATCGACCAGGAGTCGCGCATGAGCCGCTCAATCGGGGCCGCATCCTGACCGGCGGGCAGATGCGCCAGAATGGCCTGGTCCGAGATGTCATGCGGCGCAATGCACAGCACCCGATGGCCACCGTTGCGCCAGACCAGAAGGTGTCGGTAACTGACCCCCGGATAAAACTGGAACTGTTCGGACCCCAATTTCCGGTTTAAATGGTCGATGAGTTCCGCCGCCTGTGCAGTGGGTATGTGACCGGCGGAAAAATCCTCCATGACGGCAAAATCGGGCGAGAGAGAGACCAGATTACAGCGAAAGGCCACATCCTGCTCGCCCAACGTCACCCCCATGGCCGCCGCTTCCAGCGGACTGCGCCCCGTATAGCTCTGCGTGACATCATATCCCAGAACCCCCAGATTGGCAATATCGCTGCCGGGATAATAACCCGCCGGGGTGTTGCGCGACCAGCCACCCACCCCATCCCGCACCATGCGATCCAGGTTGGGTGTGCGCGCCACCATCAGGGGGGTTCGACCCTCCAGTTCTGCCATCGGTCGGTCGCTCATCCCATCGCCGAGAAATATGATAAACTTCATGTCATTCTCCGAGAAGGCGGTTGCCCGCGCATCACCCCTCTACAGTAGATCTTTCACAACATCGCGTTCTGTCCGCAACTCGTTCAGAACAATATTAAACTTCTCCTGCGCCCAGGGGGAGAGCGCAAGCCCCTCGACCACCTCTTGCGTACCGTTGGCACGGGTACGGAGCGGCAGGCCAAAGATCAGGCCGGCATCCACACCATAGGCACCATGGGAGCAGACAGCGGCGGAAAAGCAGTCATTGTCGGCTGTCGGTTCGATCAGGGCGGTCACATGATCCATGGCCGCATTGGCGGCGGAGGCGGCACTGGAGAGTCCACGGGCCTTGATGACGGCGGCCCCCCGTTCCTGCACCAGGGCGACAAAGCTCTCCCGCAACCAGGCGGTGTCGGTAATGAGTTCGGTGGCGGGACGGCCATTGATCCGGGCATTTTCAAAATCGGGATACTGGCGATTGGAGTGATTGCCCCATACCACCATGTGAGAGACGGCGGTGATGGGCAGGTGGCTCTTGCCAGCCAGCAGTGCCTTCGAGCGGTTTTGGTCCAGACGCATCATGGCCGAAAAACGATCGTTCGGGACATCGCTGTTGTTCATGGCAATCAGACAGTTGGTGTTGCAGGGATTGCCCACCACCACCACCCGGACATCATCGGCACTGCGATTCAATGCCTTGCCCTGCCCGACAAAAATGGGACCGTTGATCCGAATCAGGTCCGCCCGTTCCATGCCGGGACCGCGTGGCCGGGAACCGATCAACAACGCCCAGTGAATACCGTCGAAGGCCACCTCGGCCTGATCGGTCAGGGTGAGACCCGCCAGGGTGGGAAACGCGCAATCTTCCAGCTCCATGGCCACACCCGACAGGGCATTCATCGCCTGGGGGATTTCCAGCAGATTCAGATGAACGGGACGATCTTTTCCAAAGAGTTGACCAGAGGCAATGCGGAACAGGATGCTGTAGGCAATTTGGCCAGCGGCCCCTGAGATCGCAACGCGAATCGGATTGGACATGCTTCCCTCCCATGTGATTGGTGATTGACCGATGATGAATGGATTCCCGCAAAAGAGAGGTGGGAGAGCGACTCGCGCATCCCATGCCACCCTTGATGTGTGCAACAATACCCCGGTCAGCAGGATGACTCACCCAGGGGAAATGCGCAAGTTTTGCTCTTCTCGAATCGGTGCATCTTCAAAAAGGTCGTCTGGACAGGTTCGGCATTCCCCCCCGCATCATCCCTTTTGGGCCGATCTTTCCCAGCCGTTTCATCAGGGTTTGTGCCTGCACAAACTGTTTCAATAATTGATTGACATCCTGTACCGTGGTGCCGGACCCCTTGGCAATGCGACGTTTGCGCGAGGCATTGAGCAGCATGTGCTTGCGGCGTTCCTGAATGGTCATGGAGAGGATGATGGCCTCCGTTTTTTTGAACTGCGCCTCACCCAGTTCCATGTCGCGCCCCTTGATCGCCTGTTTGACGCCGGGAATCATGTTCATCAGGTCGCTTAAAGATCCCATCTTTTTGACTTGGCCCATTTGGGCCAGGAAATCTTCCAGGGTAAAGGAGGAGGTCTGCATCTTTTGTTGCAGTTTGGCCGTTTCGGCCAGATCCACGTTGGCCATGGCGGTCTCGACCAGGGTCAGGACATCGCCCATCCCCAGAATACGGGAGGCCAGACGTTCAGGGTGGAATGGCTCCAGTTTGTCCAGTGCCTCGCCGGTCCCCAAAAATTTGATCGGTTTGCCGGTGACCTGACGTATGGAGAGGGCGGCACCGCCACGGGCATCGCCATCGGTCTTGGTGAGAATGACGCCGGTCACGTCCAACTGTTCGTTGAAACTCCGGGCCACGGTGACTGCATCCTGGCCGGTCATGGCATCGGCGATCACTAAAATTTCGATTGGATGGATATGATCACGGACGATTTGCAACTCGATCATCAACTCTTCGTTGATATGCAGCCGTCCCGCCGTATCCAGAAACAGGATATCAAACCCCCCGTTGCGGGCCGCTTCCAGGCCACGCAGGGCGATCTCCAGGGGTTTTTGGCCGATCTGGATGGGCAGCGTGGCCACTTGCACCTGCTGGCCCACCGTCGCCAGTTGTTCCATGGCGGCGGGACGATAGACATCCAGGGAGGCCAAGAGACATTTCTTGTGCTCTTTCTCGCGCAGCCAACCGGCCAGCTTGGCGGTGGTGGTGGTCTTGCCCGACCCTTGCAGACCCACCATCATGACCACGGCGGGGGGTTGCGTGGCCAGATTCAGGCGGCTGTTTTTCTCTCCCATCAGGAGAACCAACTCCTCATGGACCACCTGGATCACCTGTTGACCGGGGGTGAGCGAATTCAATACCGTCCGGCCAATGGCCTTTTCACTCACCCTGGCGATAAAGCTCTTGACCACGCTGAGGTTGACATCGGCCTCCAGAAGGGCCATGCGCACCTCGCGCATGGCCTCCTGAATATTGGTCTCATTGAGGCTGCCGCGCCCCCGCAGTTTTTTGAAGACGGCATCGAAACGGTCTGAGAGGGTATCAAACATGGTATTTTTCCTGATTCTTTGTGTTTGGATAGCATCATTTTTCGGAAAAGCCCCTGGCCCGCCGGAGCGCGGGCTGTCCGCCCACCCTTCTATCTGGGGCTTTCCCCGGCCACGACCGGGTAGCCCAGGAGTCGCCACTCGGCGATGGAACCATCGTACAGGCGCACCCTGGAAAATCCCAGTTGGCGCAACAACAACCAGGTATGGGCAGCCCGATAGCCGGTTTCACAATAGACAATGATCTCCTGCCGGGGATCGATCATACCCAACTCGGCCAACCGGGACAACAGCTCTTCCTGCCCTTTCAGTCGGGAATCCTGGGGGCCGCGCAGGGCATCCGTCCAGTTGAAAAGGCGGGCACCGGCAATATGCCCCCTGGGTTCACGCACCGTCAACCCCAGATATTCCTGCGGTGTGCGGGTATCCAGCAACAGGGTGGTCTGATCGGGTTGGGCAGCGGCCATCACCTGTACCACAGTGGCCTCCCACTCCGGGTTGGGTCGGGGGAGAAAACGGGCGGTTGGGCGGGGAGGAGGGGAGTCAACCAGCGGCCGGTTCTCCTGATACCAGAGACCCAACCCGCCATCCAGCATGGCCAATGCCGGATGGCCCAGGGAGGCCAGGGTCCAGACCCCCCGCGCGGCGTCCATGCCGTTGCCCATGTCATAGACCAGGAGCGGGGTGTCGAGGGTTATCCCGGCCTGGCTGAACCGTTCCGCCAGAAAGCCATTATCGGCCCGCATTCCCGGTACGCCGTCGCGCTGGGTGATCAAATCCTTGAAAGAGAGGAGGGCGGCACCGGGAATATGTACCTGTGGGTAATACTTTTCCCCACCGATTTGCAGGAGGCGAAATTCTGCCGAATGCAGATGTGCCTCCAGCCATTGGGTATCCACAAACAGGCCGGGAAACGGGTTATCGACGGCAGGGGATGAGGCGTTTATCATCGGAATACTCTATGGATTTTGATACGGTTGCACTGTCTGCGGCAGATCCAGTCTGTTCTGGTTGGCGTAGGCATGGTCGAAGGCCAGTGAGACATTGATCGAAAAGATGTCGATCAGTTTTTGATCGGTGGCGTCCAACGGCTTGTTGCCCTGAAGAAAAAGCAGATTGAGTGAACCACTCTTGGTGCGAAAATAGCCCACATAACAGTTGTTTTCACACAGGCTGGTTGCCGATTGGATGGCTCGCCCAACCAGGGCAACCGCGTCTCCGTTGGATGTCTCCTGGACTGTCTGGCCGATCAATCTCTCGTAGGAGCCGGTTCCCGCATACAGCGTCAGTTGGTGATTGGTATCGGTGGCGGCAAAACCGGAGGGTTGGACATAGAGGGCACCGTTCTCCATTTCCAACAGGGCCACCAGTTGAATGAGGAC
>CAIWLA010000214.1 GCA_903913345.1 uncultured Magnetococcales bacterium
CAGCCGGAGATGTCCAGACAAAAACAGTACCGCCATGATTCTGCATCGTTTCCGTTCTGGAACAAATTCACCCTGTCCTTTCCCATTGATCGTTTGTTTTTCAAATGGGATCAATGTATTATGCGCAAGGAGCACGGCATGGCCAAGACACCGTCCAAGACCACCGCTGACATTCTGGAGCAGGTCGCCAGGGCGCGGTTGGCACTGGATTATTTTGCTGAACGCGTCCTGGATGATCGGGGGGAGTTCCAGGATGCAGCCACCGTCCGCTCCCGCCTGAATGCGGCCAAGGCACATGTGCTGCGGGCGATGGAAAAGGCACAGGGGTTGCGGTAGGGGGTGAGAACGAACCCATTCCGGAGGGTCGGACGACAAAAAAAGATAGCCATTTTGCCTCCAATCCGTTATCCTGGTGGCCATGATTGACCATGATTCCAGCTATAAGCTCCTTTTTTCGCACCCGGAGATGGTGCGCGACCTGCTGGTGGGGTTTGTCCACGAGGAGTGGGTCGCCCGGCTGGACTTTTCCACCCTGGAAAAGGTCAATGGTGGTTATGTCGGCGACGACCTGCGGGACCGCGAGGATGATGTCATCTGGAAGGTACGGCTGGGTGCCAGTTGGTTGTACATCTATATTTTGCTGGAATTTCAATCGACGGTGGATTTGTTCATGTCCCTGCGTATGGCGGATTATGTCATCTCCCTCTACCAGGATCTGAGAAAAAGCGGGCAGTTGGCGGATAAAGAGTGGCCACCGATTCTGCCCGTGGTGTTATACAGCGGGGAGGGGCGGTGGAGTGCCCCTCTGGAGGTGGCCGACCGGCTTGTTCCCGTCCCCGGATTGGAGCCATACGCCCCGCATATGCGGTATCTTTTGCTGGATGTGGGGGCTTTGTCGGAATCGACGCTGATTCCTGTGCGCAATCTGGCGGGGGCGTTGTTCCGTCTGGAAAAGAGTCGCACGGTTGGCCATCTCCGGGAGGTGGTGCGATTGTTGGCGGAATGGTTGCGTACCCCGGAACAGGCCAGTTTGCGGCGGGCTTTTACGGTATGGTTGCGGCGGGTGCTCTTGCCCAGACGCATGGCCGGGGTTGAAATCCCGGAAATGACGGATCTTCATGAGGTGAATACCATGTTGGCAGAACGTGTTCAAGAATGGACCAGGGAGTGGCGCGAGGAAGGGTTTTTGGCGGGTGAACAGAAAGGTCGCCAGGAGGGTCGCCAGGAGGGTCAACGGGAGGCCGGGTCTGCCCTCTGCCTCCGACTGCTGCGCCATCGGTTTGGGACCGTTCCAGAGTGGGTGCAGGCCAAGGTGATGGCCGCCGATCTGGAAACCCTGGAGGTGTGGAGCGAAAATATTCTGGACGCAGAGTCGTTGCAGGCAATTTTTCAGTAGGTCAAACAGAACTTTCCAGGCAGATGATTCCCCTCCCCGCCGTTCCGGTGCCAGAAAATAGGTCAATTTGGCCGGGGGGTCTGAACGATTACTCTAAATCAGATTGTTTTTTTTGAGTTTGTCGAGCAGTTCATCCTGATCGATGGGCTTGGTGATATAACCGTTGCACCTTCCTTTCAAGAAGGCGTCTGTCAAGTGTTCTGGATCGTCCAAAGAGGTTTGCATAATAATGAAGGAGTAGTTTTTCCCCGCGAGAGACATGCCACTCTTTCTTTTTTTTATATAAATTCTTTTTTCCATCAGACGGATTTCCCGTAGAGCCTCCTGACCACCCATATTGGGCATCATAATG
>CAIWLA010000215.1 GCA_903913345.1 uncultured Magnetococcales bacterium
GCAAGGATCTCCAGTATGTGGAACGGGTGGACCAGTGGATCAAGGCGGCACAGGAGGAGGCCGATCGGTTGGGGGCGTTGCGGGAACCCGTTGGCGGGGAGAGCGGGGCGCAAATGGCCACCCGCCTGCGCGGTCTGCTGGAGGTCTACCATGCCTCTTTTCAGGAGGTGGTTGAGGCCTGGAAAATCCAGGGGTTGAACCCGGAATCCGGACTGCAAGGCCGGTTTCGCAAGGCGGCCCATGCGATAGAAAAAATCTTGAACGACTTTGACGTGGCGCAACTGGTGATCGATCTGGGCAACATGCGTCGTCAGGAGAAGGATTTTGTGGTTCGGGGCAAACAAAAATATGTGGCGCAATTCAATGGGGAGTTGAACGCTTTCAAGACTTTTCTGGCGGCGTCTCGATTGAGTGGTTCTCTGAAGGATCCGTTGAGTCGTGCCTTGGCGGAGTATCAGGCGGCCTTTGAACGGTTTGTGGCGGAGCGGCAAAAAAATGTGCTGGCCCAACTGGAGGATCCCCTCTATCTGAACATGAGCGAAAAGGCACACGAGGTGGAGGGGCTGTTGTATGCCCATTATATCCCTGGGATCTGGCAGGATTTGTTGATGATGCGCCGGCACGAGAAGGATTATCTGTTGCGCAATCAGGATAAATATGTCAAAGAATTCCGGGATTTGGCGGTTATTGTAACAAAAAATGTGCAGGCGTCCGGGGTTCCCAAGGCCACGCAGGAGACTATTCTGGGCTTGTTGCGGGAATATGAGGAGAGCTTTCTGGCCCTGGTGGCGCAGGAGGGACGGATCGGCGTCTCGAATGAAAAGATGCGGGATGCCGTGCATCAGATGGAGCCTATCATCGAGGAAAATGTGGCGGAGGCCATTACCCAGATGGGGCAATTGGAGGCCAAAACCCGTGCCGATTCCCAGTCTCAGGCCCGCGTGGCCCTGGTGGTTGCGGTGTTGGCGGGTTTGTTGTCCGCCCTCTTTGCCGTCCTGATCACCCGTCTGATTACCGGGCCGTTGGCCATCCTCAATCGGTTTGCCCAGCAGGTATCGACCGGGAATTTACAGGTTTCCGTTGCGATCGATCAAAAGGATGAGGTGGGCCATCTGGCCCTCGCCATGACGCACATGGTGGACTCTCTGCGCGATTTGTTGAGTCAAATGTCGGATAACGCCAACGATCTGGACATGTCGGCCGTGGATCTGGCGGCAGTCTCCACCCAGGTGACCGGCAGTGCCAACAGTCTGATTGAGCAGACCAGCACCACGGCGGCGGCGGTGGAAGAGTTGAGTGCCACCATGACGCAAATTTCTGCGGCGTCCGAGCAGTCGAGTGTCAGTGCGACCGGCATGGTCTCCGGGGCCACGCAGACCAGCCACGCCATCGAAAAAGTGACCAGAGCCGCGCAGGATACGGCGGGCATTCTCAACCGGGTGGCGAACAACTCGAAACAGATGAGCAGTCAGTTGTCTGCCATTGCCGATGGGGCGGTACGGGCCAACCATTCCGTCCTCTCGGCGGTCTCTTCCATTCAGGATATGACCACCTCCTTCGTGGCGGTGCGGGAGCAGTGTGCCCTGGCGGATGCCCGCTCCCTGGAGGCCTCTCAGCATATTCACTCTTCCAAGGGGGTCATCACCAAGCTGGCCCGTTCTGCCAGGGAGATTGGCTCGGTTGTGGATCTGATCAGCAAAATTGCCGGACAGACCAACATGTTGGCCTTGAATGCCTCCATCGAGGCGGCGGGGGCCGGAAATGCGGGCAAAGGGTTCGCTGTGGTGGCCAATGAGGTGAAGGAACTGGCCAGACAGACGGGACAGGCCACGCAAATGATTCGGGATCAGGTGGCCACCATTCAGCAACAATCGAACCACGTGGCCGATGAGATTCAGGGTATTATTCAGTTGATTGAAGGGGTTGTATCGGCAAACAACGAGATTGTGCGGGCGGTGGATGCCCAATCAGTCGATGCCGAGGCCATTACCCAGGCCATAAAAGTGACGGCGGGGGAGACCAGTGCCGTGACCGAACGGCTGGGCGGATCCGTGGTGGCGATATCGGAGACGGCCGACCAGGTTTTGCAGGTGTTCCGGCGCATGTTGGAGGTGAGTCGGCAGATGGAACAGGGGAGTCAGGGGATGGCGGATGTCTCCCAGAGTGTCCGCGAGACTTCATTGGGGGCCGCCGAGATCACCCGCAGTGTGACGGAAGCCGCGACGGCAACCGATGAAATCGCCTCCACCATGATGGTGGTCAATGAGAATGCCCAGCAAATGCAGACCGTCAGTGGTGTACTCAACCACCGGGCCGGCCAATTGACGGGCATGGCCAAAAACTTGAAAGGGTTGGTCTCCCGGTTCAGGGTATAGGAACCGATCCCATCTTTTTTTAATGGTTTTTCACTGTTACGGGTCCTGGGGGATTATCCCCCTGGTGGGGCTGGGGGCGAAGCCCCCGTTTTGACCCAAGCAATGACCGGATTCGGTTTTTTTAACAACAACAACAGCATGCAGGAAGAAAGAATAATCGATGCACACGATATGGTTAAAAATGCGGGACAAGACAGTATTGGCTCTGATGATCCCCTCTGTTCTGTTGCTGGGCTTGTCCGTGCTTTCTCTCTATACCCGCGAGCCGCTCTTTTGGGCAGGGGTATTCGCCTGGCTGCTTCCTGCCATCGGTTTGGGGTTGCTGGTGAGCGGCGGATTGTCCCTCCATTTTGCACGGAATGATTCGCAACGCATACGGGTCGCCCTGCAAAAGATGATTGAGGGAGACTTTACGGCCCGTGTGCCCCTGGAGGACGCGGACCATCCATCCTCCGGGGATGAAATGGTTCAACTGGGCATTCAAATCAATGCCCTGGCCGACAAAGTGGCCGGTGTGATGACCACCGTCGCGCTCCATTCGGGTGGTGTGGTGGCCTGTGCCTCGGAAATCATGAAAATTCGTGATTGGGTCAACAGCGATGCCAAAAATTCGCAGTTGGTCGTCAAAGAGGTATCGGCGCAAAATGCCGTGCTGGCCCAGGAGATTGTTGGCGTCAAAGAGTCGGTTGGCATGGCCAGTCGGAGTATTGAAAACATCTCCCTGGCGGCGGTTGATGTGGCGGAGAGCGTCTCCACGATTGCCTCCGGCACCGAGGAGGCCAGTATCAACATTACCGCCATGGCGGCGGCGGCGGAAGAGATGACGGCCAATATCAGTGGCGTCAACCAAAATCTGGGACGGGTGGATGGAGCCGTCAAACAGGTGGCAACGGCCATACGGGATATGACCGGTGCCCTGGGTGAAGTGCGCGAACGGTGTCAGGCGGCCAGTGAGGCCTCGGCACAGACCGACAAACGGGTTCGTGACACCCAGGCCATCATGGAAAAATTGTCCACGAGTGCAACGGAGATTGGCAAATTTGTCAAAATCATCAAGAATATTGCAGACCAGACCAGCCTGTTGGCCCTGAATGCCTCCATCGAGGCGGCCGGGGCCGGTGAGGCGGGCAAAAGCTTTGCCGTGGTCGCCAATGAGGTGAAAGAGTTGTCCCGGCAAACCGAGAAGGCGACCTGGATGATTCGGGAAAAGACCGAGGACATTACCACGATTGCCGCCTCGGTGGCGACGGCCAACAAAGAGATCATTGCCAGTGTCAACAGTATCAACCAGGCCAATCAGGTCATTACCTATGCGGTCGATGAGCAGACATCGGCCATCCATGGCATTGCCGACTCCATGACCAAAGTCGCTTCGGCGGCCGAGGAGGTGACGCGCAACGCCCAGGAGTTGGGGGTGGCGGCCCAGGATGTGGCCCGGTCGGCGGCCGAAGCGGCCATCGGCACCTCGGAAGTGGCCCGGTCGGCCTCCATGGTCTCTCTCTCTGCCTCGACGGTGGCCGATGACAGCAAACGGGCGATGGGGCTGGCCAACACCATTCTCCATTCGGCAGAAAAAACCTTCCAGATTTCCTGCTCCGTCGGCGAACAAATGGCAGAGGCAGATCGCACGGCCAACATCATGCGTGCCTCCTCCCTGCAATTTGATCGGATGGGTGCCGTATTGCGGGATATGAGTGGTGCCCTGTATGCCACCCAAATGGAGGTGGATATCGGTGCGCCCCGGTTCAATATCCGGGCGGCCAAAGGGATCTATTTGCAATGGCAAAGCACCTTGGAACAGGCCATTGCGGGTCGAATTTCCCTCTCATCCGATGAGGTGGAGTCCGTTGAAAAAACGGAGTTCAGCCATTGGTTGCACACCCAGGGGAAAAAACATTTCAAACATTCTTCGGTGTACCAATCGTTGCTCACGGCACAAGCCAGCCTGCATGGTGCCATCCGTCAAACGGTGACGGCCTTGCAGGGATCGGCTGGTTCTGCCCGGAAAGGGGGAGGCGATGCGGGTCACAAGCAGGCCTCAGCCTGTTTTCTCGATTTCGTGGCGGCCCGTCATGCCCTGTTTGAATGGATGGACCTGTTGTATCAGGGGGTGACCGACCGGCAGGCCGACGAAAAACTGTTCATGGCATGGGATGCCCGGTTTGACACCGGGTTGCGGGATGTGGACAGCGACCATCGCAAACTGGTGGATATGGTCAACCATCTCCACCAGTCCATGAAAAAAGGGGCCAGCAAGGAGAGCATGCAGGAAATTTTGCAAAAATTGGCGGACTATACGGTGTTTCATTTTCAACGGGAAGAGGAATATTTCGACACCACCGCCTACCCGGACAGCGCGGCCCACAAGGCCGAGCACAAAAAGCTGGTTGGCTTGGCCGTGGACTTTATTCAACGCTTTGAAGCCGGCGATTTCGCCATTGTCATCGACTTGATGAGTGCCTTGAAGGGGTGGCTGATTGGTCACATTCTCCATTCCGATATGGCCTATGTCTCCTGCATGAAGGAGCATGGCATTCGATAGAGGGTGGTGTCGGCCAACCGTCCTCTGCCCTATCCCTCTTTCTCTTTCTCCTTGTCGCGCATTTTGGTGAGCAGCGAGTGGAATACGTCGTGGGAGATGGCCATGCCAAACCGGGCCGGGTGATCGGTAATTTGCAGGGCCAACCCTTCGGCGGTTTTCCGCATCACCTGGCAGGCGAAGAGATGGGTGTCGTCTCCCGATGTCAGGTGCAGGGTTCCTTTTTCTCCAACAGACACCGCCCACTCGGCCTCTTCCGGGACAAAAAACAGGCCGGTCAGCGACACGTCCCGGGAACTTCCGTAGAAATGCCGATCAGCATCAAACTCCAGTTTTAATAATTTGTTGTGCGAATAACGCTCTTTCTCGCGATTACCGTTCATGGGTATTCCCTTTTTGATATGGCTTCAGTCCTGATTGCATGGTTCCCAGTGGTGTCGCGGTTTATACTCCCGCAGTTTGTCAAACAATACCTCTCTCTGGATGGGTTTGGTGAGATAATCCGTGCAACGTCCTTTGAAAAAGGCTTCAACGACCTGGGTCTCGGTATCCAGAGCCGTTGTCATGAAGATCACGGTCTCGTTTCCGCCCGCCACGCCCTGTTCCTGTTCGTAGGCGCGGATGCTTTTCAAGGCATCCTGCCCATTCATCTCCGGCATCATAATGTCCAACAGGATGAGATCATAGGGTTGCCCTTCATCCAATGCCATCATGAAGGCTTCCACCGCTTCCCGACCGTCTATGGCCAGATCGCACTCGCCCACCGGTTTTAACATTTGTTGCAACAACATTCTGTTGTACGGTTCATCATCCACAACCAGGATACGCATTCAAAGACTCCCCTAAAACATTTCAAACCCATCCCCGTCATCCGCTGCGGATTCCGCGCCC
>CAIWLA010000216.1 GCA_903913345.1 uncultured Magnetococcales bacterium
CCACCCATCTTTTTGGGGCCGGGGTCCACCATCAGGGAAAAAGGTGGCAAATCCGGAACCGGCGGCACCTCCACGACCAGACTCCGCTCCCACACCTTTTCCATGCCACGCATGAGATCCTGGCGATCCTCGTCAGGCGGGGAAATATCCTCCTCACTCGGCAGATCACGGGCCGGTATCACCGACACCGCCCCATCCAGACTGGGGGGAGACAACTTTTTGGGACTCTCCGGCCACAACTCAACGGGCATGGTGGGCCGCCAGCCACTCTCCGGCGGTTTGATCGACTCCCGACGTTGCTCCGGCACCGGCGGCACCGGCTTGACCACCTCATCCATCTTCGGAGGAGAAAAGACCGCTGGCGTCACCAGCGAGGGAGTGGGAGCAGGCAACGGCGCAACCACCACCGGTGCGGCCATCACCGGCACCACCGGCGCAACCATCTCTGGCGCGACCGGCACCGATGCAACCGGCACCGGTACGACCGGCACCGGCGCGACCGGCACCGCCGGTATGGCACTCGACCAGACCTGTTTCTGGATGTCCGGCTCCTCGCCCCGTCTGGACGAGTCCAAGGTCGGTTCCCGCTGCCCAGCCCCTGAAACGGGGAAAAAGTCCGGCTCCGCCTCTTTCTCCACCGGTTTTGAGCCTTTCGGCGCGAGGAGATCGGCCAGCTTGAGCCGTTTCATCCACTGCCGGACGAGGGCAATTCCCTGCCGCGACCACCGGACCGACTCCGTCAGACCACGGCGCAGATGTCCCACCAGAACCGGACGCAAAACCGCCCATCGCCCCGGCTTTGGCGTGATCGGGGTCGGCACCCCCTCCTCCCTCTGGTTTTCCGACTCCCTGATCCTGGTGGCTTCTCTCTTCATCGTCCCGTCCGTTTCAACCTGTTGCCTGTGCATCGCCGTCTCTGACCGCCCTTTGGCCGCCATGTCTGCCCGCCGTTCGGCCTCTGCCGCCGCCTGTTCCTTGGCCGCCATCTCCCGTCGCCTTTTGGCCTCCAGGCGGGTTTCCGGATCCATTTTGGGTTCGATCACCTCAGGCAATCCACTCTCCCGACCAGCCCGCCCCTCTTGCAACCGTTTCCCGTAGGCCAGCATGCCATTCCAATACTCAAACAGGGAAAAGCGGATCAACACCATCAATGCGAAGAGCATGACAGGCAGCAACAAGACCAAAACCCCCACCGGGCCGAGGAGGCGACGCAAGAACTCTGCCCCCAACAGGCCGAGCAGACCGCCCGGACCAGAGGGCAAAAACCCGCCCGCTCCCTGGTCCAGCAACAGGACCGAGAGGATGGCGGAGGTCACCATCAAAACCAGGATGGCCACCACTTTATCCCAGCAGGCCCGGCTGGCATCGCGAAACAGGTGCAGCCCAACCACCCCGAACAGCACCACAAATCCACCCGCAGCATAACCCAGAACCTGGAACAGCAGATCGGAGAGATAGGCACCCAGCAGACCCGCCCCATTGCGCACGGTATCACCGCCGGTCTGGTTGAACGAGGGATCATCCGGGTAAAAAGAGAGGAGGGTCAGCGACACAAAAACCGCCAGGGCGATCAGGACGAGACCCAGCCCTTCATGAAAAATGGCGCGCGGCCAGACGCTCTCCTCGGTCGGCGTTGGTTTGGATGACTTGCCTCGATAGGCCATGGGGTCACATCTCCATCACCAGAGGAATCACGACCGGTCTCCGTCCCAGACGTTTCTTGAAAAAACGCCGCAGGGCACGTTGTGCCACCTCACGGGGACCGGCCCCCTCCTCGTCCGCAAAATCCAGTGCCTTGGGGCCTAATGCCAACGCCTTTTCCACCGCATCCTTGGCCTCGGCCAACAACTCCTGGTTGCCGTCTTCGTAGACAACCCCCCTGGTCAGCAGTTCCGGTCGCTGCACCGATTGACCGCTCACCTTGTCCAGCACCAGAACCACCACCACCAGACCATCTTCGGAGAGGTGCAGACGGTCCCGAAGGACGATATCCCCCACATCCCCCACCCCCTTGCCATCGACAAAGACCCGTCCGCAGGGCACCTTGGTCTCGTCGATCCGCAGGGAATCCTTCTCCAGTATCCCCCGATCCCCGTTTTCCATCACCACGGCATGGCTCGGCAAGACCCCCATCTGCACGGCCAGCTCCCGATGGCTGCGCAGGTGGCGCATCTCCCCATGAATGGGAATAAAAAACCGGGGGCGGATCAGGGCCAGCATCAGTTTCAAGTCCCCCCGTGGGGCATGACCGGAGACATGGATTTCCGGCACATTCTTTTCGTGTACCACCTCCACCCCGCTGCGCACCAACTGGTTGATCAGGGTCCAGATGGTGCGCTCGTTGCCGGGAATAAACTTGGAGGACAAGACCACCATGTCCCCCTCCTGCACGACGATCTCCCGATGGTCCCCGGCGGCAATGCGGACCAGGGAGGAGTTGGACTCACCCTGACTGCCGGTCGAGATGACCAGCATCGACTGCCGGGGATACCGTCCGATATCCCGCAGATCCACCAACGTATCGGGGGGAATGGTCAGATAACCCAACCCACGGGCCACCGCCACGTTGGCCAGCATGGAACGGCCATTCAATACCACCTTGCGCCCCACCCGCACCGCCGCATGAATGATTTGCTGAATCCGCTCAATGTTGGAAGAGAAGGTCGCCACCAGCAGCAGGCCTCGTGCGGTGGGGAAAATTTTATCGAAAACGGGACTGATCTCCAGCTCCGAAATGGTCACTCCAGGCCGATTGATGTTGGTGGAATCGGAGAGCAGGGCCAACACCCCCTCCTCCCCCATGTGGGCCAGGGAATGGAGATCCGTTGGCCGTCCACCCACGGGGGTATGGTCTATCTTGAAATCCCCCGTATGAACGATGGTCCCCAGGGGGGTGGTGATCGCCAGGGCGGCACTGTCCACAATGGAGTGGGTCACCTGGATGAAACGGATGGAAAAGGGGCCTAACTGAAAAGATTGTCGGTAGTTGACCTGCACCCATTGCACCCGGTTGAGCAGGTTGTGCTCCCGAAACTTGCCTTTCAGCAATCCCAGGGTCATGGCGGTGCCATACACCGGCCCTTCCAGGTCCGGCCAGATATAGGGCAACGCCCCGATATGGTCCTCGTGGCCATGGGTCATCACAAACCCGACGATCCGGTCCCGATTGTCCGCCAGAAACCGGGTGTCGGGGATGATCAGATCCACGCCGGGGGTATCGGGATTGGGAAAGGCGAGGCCGCAATCCACCACCAGCAACTTGCCCCCGTAGCCATAGACCATCAGGTTCATGCCAATCTCCCCCAAACCACCCAGGGGAATGATCTCCAACGCCATTGAAGCGGATTTATCCATGACTGTCCTGATCGTCCTCGGCTGCGGCCCGTTTCTGTTCTATGCGACGGCCCAGCAGGATGGAGATTTCGTACATCGCCATCATGGGGAGGGCCAAAAAGATCTGGCTGAAGGGGTCGGGCGGCGTCAAAATGGCGGCCACAATAAAAACCCCGACGATGCTGTAGCGACGTTTGTCCACCAGAGTGGCCGTGCTGATAATGCCCGCCTTGATGAGCAGCAACAGCCCCACCGGCAACTCGGCCACCAACCCGAAGGCAAAAATCAGGGTGATCACCAAGCCGAGATAGGAGGAGATGGAGGGCATGGCCTCAATGGTGGGCGAGGAAAAGCCCAAAAAGAATTTAAACGCCAGCGGAAAGACAAACTCGTAGGCCAATCCCCCCCCCAGAAAAAAGAGGACGGGGGTCAAGATCAGGAAAGGCAAAAAGGTTTTTCGCTCGTCCTCATAGAGGCCCGGAGCCACAAACAGCCAAAACTGCGTCAGAATCACCGGCACCGCCAGGAACAGCCCCGCAAAGAAGGCCACCTTCATGTAGGTCAAAAAGGCCTCATGGAGGCCGGTATAGATCATCTTCACGTCCGGTCCGAGAATTTTCCGCAAGGGACGGACCAAAAACAGAAAGATAGGCTCGGAAAAAAAATAACAGACCAGGAATCCCACCAGGATGGCCAGCACCGAGATCATCAGGCGGTTGCGCAATTCGATCAGATGTGCCAACAAAGGCATTTTGTCATCGGGCAATGCAGTCATCTTCCGGGTACTCTAAGGGGTGTGATCGCGCGGTTCACGAGCGGAGGGATTCTGCTCTGGCCGGGGTGTCGAGGGTTCGGCCACGGCACCGGGTGGCACCGTTGGCGGTGGCACCACCGCCTCCGGGCCAGGGGGACTCTCCGTGGTGGCCGGGTGCTCTCCAACCCCACTGATCGCATCGCTCTCCACAATCCTCTCGGTACGCAAATCCCGGTCCACTCCTGGGGGGGGGGTGGAGACCCGACTGCTCTGGCGGATCTGGGCGTCAAACTCCTCCAGATTGATCACCTCCCGGAATTCGCGGACAATCTTTTGCGTCTGTCGAATCAGCCGGGCCAATCCCTGCGCCACTTCGGGCAACTTTTCCGGGCCGATGGCCAGCAACGCCACAATCGCAATCACCAGCAGTTCGGCCCATCCCATTTCCAACATGTTTTTTTATCCGTAATGTGGCCAGTGTGTAGGGGTCAGATGTTCTTTTTGACTTCACCCTCGATGGTGGGATGCACAACGGGCGGGGTTTCGGCCTGTTCGGCCTCCCTCTCGTTCATGGCATCCTTGAAACTTTTCACGCCGCGCCCCAGATCTTTCATGACGGTGGGCAATTTGCCCGCACCGAAGACCACCAGAACAATCAACAGGACGATGAATAAATGCCATCCAGAAAATATCCCCATGACAGCGTTCTCCCTTATCGCAAGACAAACCAAAACCGACACACTATTAAAAAGGGACATCCTACAGCATGAACACCGTTCACGCCAGTCCCGCCATACATATCATTATTGAGACCCACAAGGGCTAGGGCAACTGCCCGCCCGCCTCCCGGATGGCCTCTTCCACCGTAGCCCGATCTTCGGAACCTTCCGGCAAGGTGGGCAGCACCCGTTTCCATAATGCAATGGCGCGGGCCGGACGGCCCATGCGGGCCTCCACCGTCCCGACCAGCCAGAGGGCGTCCGGTTGATCGGGATGTTTGGCGAGTATGGCATCCAGGGTTTTGACCCCCTTTTTGACCTCCTCCTCCTCGCTGCTTTGCACCTGCAACTCCGCCAGTCCCATGGTGGCCTCGAGATGATCGGCCTGCCGTTCCAGGATATGGTTATAGGCCCTGGTCGCCTCCGGCTTGTTGCCGATCATGGCCTGACTGCGGGCCAATTTGAGCCACCCCGGCAGATTATCCGGCTCTTTTTCCATCCGTTGTGCCAGACGATCCACGGCGACCCGAAACTCTTTCTGATCCGGCATATGGGCCGTCTGCCCGGCTCCACCGGCACTCCCCTGGGTCAGGCCGATGTACAAGCCGCCCGCCAGCACCGCCAGCAGTACCGCGATGGCGGTGGCAAAGCCCATATCCGCCGCGTGGCGGGTGGGCATTTCCTGCGGGGTCTCTTTTTTGCCCTTCAGCCGCTCTTTTTTGCCCTTGGGTGGCTCTGGTGTGGCCTCCTGTCCTGGTGGCGGGCCGTAGCGATCCAGTCGGTCCAGCACGATGGCCAGTTCCCGTTCCATCCCCGCCTGCACAGCCGCGCCATCGGGATCCCGATCCCCTTCCAGTTGCCACTCCTTGAGCTGCCGCAAGAGCCGATCCCGGTGCTGGATCAATGCCGTCCAGGGATCCCCTTCCAGGCCGGGGGGCAGGGGGCGATTGCCGCGACGGCTGAAGACCGGCTGGAAGACCGCCGCCAACGTCACGGTCAGGAGAAGGGGAAACATCCAATTCCAACCCATAGCCACTCCCGGAAAAAAAAGGCCCACAATGAATAAAAAAAAACCGCCCCCGGAGGAGAGGGGCATTCAGTGTATGCCACCACCCCCCAGGGCGTCAAGATGCCGCCCGATGGGTGATGCGCAAAGGGGGGGTGGAAAGTTCCATCGCCGCACAGGCCGATGGGCAGATGGACTGTTTTCAAACTCACGGTAAATTTGTTCTCGACCCGTGAGGCTACGAAACGGTAGCGCGACAGGTGTTTTGTGTCATATGGAGGTAGTCAAATACCAACCGCACGCTCATGGTCAGTTGCCGCATCTTCTGAGCCACATTGGCG
>CAIWLA010000217.1 GCA_903913345.1 uncultured Magnetococcales bacterium
CCAGGGTGATCTCCTCCCGCCGCAAGGCCTCCGGGTCGGCCTGGGGCCAGGATTGTTGATGGAGTGGATCGGCATATCCCAAAACATGCCACAACTCTTCGGTGATGTGGGGCACATACGGATTGAGCAGAATGACGGCGGTCTCCGCCGCCGCCCGCAGAATGGCCAACTGCTCCGCCGACCGATCCGGGTTGGCCGACGGGACGAGCCACTCATTGGTCGCGTTCACCAGCTCCATGACCGCCGAAATGCCGGTATTGAATTGAAAGCGTTGCACATCCCGCGTCACCTTGTCGATGGTTTCATGGATCCGGGTGCGCAAGAGGCGCAGGGCCGGGTCAGCGGGGACAACACGGACGGGAGAGGGCACGGGAGAGCAATCGGCCACCTCCTGCACCATGCGCCACAACCGGTTGAGAAACCGCCACGCCCCATCGACACCGCTGTCATTCCACTCCAGATCCTGTTCCGGCGGGGCGGCAAAGAGCATGAACAACCGGGCGGTATCGGCCCCGTAACCCTGGATGATGTCGTTGGGATCGACCACATTGTGTTTGCTCTTGGACATTTTTTCGTTCCGGCCCACGACGATGGGGGCGGAACAGGCCGCGCAATGGAGACCATCCGGTTGTTGGATCACCTCTTCCGGGTATCGCCAGCCGTGTTCCGGGCAGCGAAAGGTATCCTTGCGCACCATCCCCTGGGTCAACAGGCGGGTGAAGGGTTCATCACAGGCAACCAGACCGCAATCCCGCAAGGCCTTGTGAAAAAAACGGGCATAGAGCAGGTGCAGAACGGCATGTTCAATGCCGCCGACATATTGATCCACCGGCATCCAGTGGTTGACCCGTTGCGGATCCAGTGTCCCCGCAAAGTCGGGGCAGCAATAGCGCAAAAAATACCAGGAGGATTCCGTGAAGGTATCCATGGTATCGGTCTCCCGCTCGGCCGCCCCGCCGCAGTGGGGGCACACCGTCTTTTTCCAGGTCGGATGGCGGGCCAGGGGATTGCCGCTGCCGGTCAGTTCCACATCCTCCGGCAGGGCGACGGGCAGTTGTGCCACCGGGACCGGCACCAGTCCACAGGCCGGGCAGTGGATGATGGGGATGGGATTGCCCCAGTACCGCTGCCGGGAGATCCCCCAATCCCGCAGCCGATACTGGATGGTCGCCTGACCCAAACCCCGTTGGACAACGATTTCAATAATCTTTTGCTTGGCGGTTTCGTTGTCCAGACCATCGAAGGGACCAGAGTGGCAGAGTAGGCCCGGACCGGTATAGGCGGCGGTCAGGGTCTGGTCATCGAGCCGTGCGCCCTCCGGCTGGATCACCACGCGGATGGGCAGGTGATAGGCCCTGGCAAACTCAAAATCCCGCTGATCGTGGGCCGGCACGGCCATGACCGCGCCGGTGCCATAGTTCATCAGGACAAAATTGGCGATAAAAAGGGGCACCCGTTCGCCGGTCAGGGGATGGATGGCCCGCAGACCGGTATCAAACCCCCTTTTTTCCAATCGCTCGATCGCCTCTTCGCTGGTACCGGCGGTCTGGCAGGCCTGGATAAAGGCCTGGGCAGCGGGATTTTCGGCCGCAATCCGTTTGGCGATGGGATGTTCGGCGGCCATGGAACAAAAGGTGACCCCCATGAGGGTGTCCGGGCGGGTGGTATAGACGGGGAGGGTTTCCAAAGAGTTGTCGATGGCAAAGGCAAACTCCAGCCCGTGGCTTTTGCCGATCCAATGGGTTTGCATACTGCGCACGGTCTCCGGCCAGCCCTCGGCCAGTTGATGGATCCCCTCCAGCAACTCATCGGCATAGGCGGTAATTTTAAGAAACCACTGGGAAAGCTCCTTGCGTTCCACCGGCGCGCCGCTCCGCCACCCTTTGCCGTCGATCACCTGTTCGTTGGCCAGCACGGTCTGATCGACCGGATCCCAGTTGACCTGGGAGAGTTTGCGATAGACCAATCCCCGCTGGTACAACATCAGGAACAGCTCCTGCTCCCGATGGGCATAATCCGGGTCGCAGGTCGCCAGTTCCCGTTGCCAGTCGTAGGAGAGGCCCATGGATTGGAGTTCCCGGCGCATGGTGTCGATATTGCTGTCGGTCCAGGCCCTGGGGTGGATGTTTTTCTGGATGGCGGCGTTTTCGGCGGGCATCCCGAAGGCGTCCCAGCCCATGGGGTGGAGGACATTATAGCCGCGCAGACGTTGAAAACGGGCGATCAGGTCGCCGATGGTATAGTTGCGCACGTGGCCCATGTGGATGCGCCCGGAGGGATAGGGAAACATCACCAGGAGATAATATTTCTCCCGTGGATCGCTCTCCGTGGCGTGGAAGCTCTGTTTTTCGGCCCAAAAGGCCTGCCATTTGGCCTCAATGGCCTGGGGATTGTATTTTTCCCGCGTGAGATCCCGTTCGTTCATGGGTGACCCTTGGTATGGAGGGTTTTTTTGGAATTCTGCCCGTCTGCCTCGGTATGGCAACCAGGAGAAAGATGAGGGATGATGACCATTCTGTCAACGGTGGATTGAACCCACCCCCAACAGAGGGTGATCCACACCCGACCCGGCGGGAGGCCCGTTCCAGAATCGGAAAACCGTTCGCTGGCGATGACTCAGCGCAATGTTTTCAAAAAGAGGATGATCTTCCAGATGTCGTTTTCGCCCAACATATCCCTGAACGGGGGCATACTGCCCCCAAAGTCACTGCCCCCCTTGGCGATGATCCAGAACAGATAGGCCTCCCTCTCCAGCAACGCGCTCCCGGCCCAGCCGAGTCTCTCCAGGGGAACCGTCAGAAGGACGGCATCCGGTCCATTGCCTTTTCCGCTCTCGCCATGACACCGTGCGCAATATTTCAGGTACTGTTCTTCCCCCGTAAAAATATTTTCCACCTCCGGCGCGACCGGATTGACCAGCAGACTGTTGGCACGGCATGGTATTTTCAAATACGCCCGGCAATAATACTCTTTCATGTTTTTTTCATAGAAAAAGGCAATCTTTTTATCCCGTTGGCCATCAACACCCTTCCGACTGACCTCCTGGTCCTTGTGTGTTGTATTCGATGCCGTGAACGGGGCCAGCCATTCGGGAAACGCCCCAATGGTGAGCAACAGGACCACCATGACGAGAGAGAGGGCGATCCAGACCCCTTTATTCCGCCGGATCAACCCGAACAGGGGATGGGATACCCTGGAGCGAGGCGGCTCCTGCCCGGCGGGAAGGGGGAGCGAGGACGCAGGCCGCACGCCAACCGGCATTTTGGGATCGGCGGAAGCCTTTTGCGTGTGATCCGGGCGGGGACCATCGGATCTCTGCGACTGGATGAACCCCCGGTATTTCATATCCGTGGAAAGAATATGGTCTCTCAACCACTCTTCCAAAAATTGAGCCAATAAAACCAATGCTTTGACATCCGGTTCAACGACAGGACCACCCGCATCGCTGCGTTGATGCTTCAGTATGATCGTTCTGATCCGATTGTGCTCAAGGAGGTGTTGCTCAATATCGGGATATCCGATGCTGGACATCAATTTTTCTTCAAAGGTCAGATGGCCGAACACATATTGTTCCAGTTTTT
Organism: uncultured Magnetococcales bacterium; assembly: GCA_903913345.1. Classification (GTDB taxonomy): domain Bacteria; phylum Pseudomonadota; class Magnetococcia; order Magnetococcales; family Magnetaquicoccaceae; genus Magnetaquicoccus. The sequence goes on from CAIWLA010000217.1 coordinate 3,582, forward strand.
TCAACACCCGGTCCATGGACTCGGCGGTCATGCCGGTCTGATGGGATTGCATCGCCATAAACACACCGAACAGTTCCCGATGTTGTTCATCTATTATGCCCAGTCGATGATCCATATCCATGGTGGATCCAATAGCGTGTCACGTTGATCTCATGTGTTGTGCATCGGTGCCACCGACATAATCGGTGCGGGCCGGAAAGCCCTTGTAGCGATCTGCGCAGTGTTGGCAACCCGCGCGCAATTCGCCAAGATATTTGTCTGCCTGGGCTTTGCCCCATTCCCGTGCCATCTCCCGACCGATCTTTCTGATGGAATTCAGGGCCGTTTTCGTCATGTAAACCCGCCCCTGCGCCATTATTTATACTCATTGAAAACGGCGTCCATTTCCGATTTCGAGACAAATTCGCGGCGGTCGATCTCGGCTGAGCCATGGATCAATGTCTTATAGACATAGAGTTTTTCCGCTTCCTTCTCCATATCCGCACGGATCAATGCGCGCACATACTCGCTCGGTGTGGAAAAAACCTTCTGGCCGTTGGTGCGGTGGTCGACATACCGACGCATCTCATCGGGTAGGCTGACATGCATGCTGCTGGTCATTTTCTTTGCTCCTCCTTCCGGTCAATCTGCCCGCAGGATGCGCATCTCCGATCAGGATGTCAACGGATGAGATTGGCCCGGACAGGAGAGGCACCCGGCCAGCCTGTTCGTCCGATGGAAGTGGACATGCCGTTAAAATTCTTATGGTGACATCCGTTCAAACGGTATACATCCCCCGATTCCTTCGCTTCCCTGGACCGTGCGCACTTCAGGATCAAGAGTCGACGTGGTGGCACCCTTTTTCCGACTGCTGACTGAACCCTCCACATTCAACATGGCACGGAAGGCGGCCTTCCCTTCGTCGGGTGTCACTCGGCGACCGCCAATTGACCACACGGCATCTGGGCGATCCATCTCTTCTCCCGTCAATTCAGGGGCATCGTCCGGGTCAACCCAGGCAGCCCCGATAGCGGGCATTTTCACGTTCATTGGCGTACCGTTTTTTTCCCGCTTGGCCGGGTCATAGGTAATCTTCATGTCGGCCATCGTAATCGCATCCGTTGGAAGATTCAACCGTGAAATGACGCTGCGCCCTATCTCTGCTCCGCCATCACCTTGGCATATTTGATAAAACTATTAAAACAACCGATGCCGACATGGACCAGACCCGGAATGCCATCCAGAAACCCCCGGCGCAACAGATAAAATTTGATAAACCGCAGCAGGGGACTCAGCCACAACTGTCCCCAACCCACCCGTCGGCCACTGGCCAGCCTCTCCCTGGCTTGCAGGGTGGTATACCGGTTTTGTTTGGCCAGATATTCCTCCAGGGACTGGGCCGATTCATGCAACAGATCCCCCCGCAGACGACCCACAGGCCCCGCACTCTCCACCCGCTCGTGAACGGGATCGCTGCTCCACCGGCCATGATCGCGATGGAAAAGACGCACACTGAGATCGGGATAACCCTCCCCATGCCGCAACCAGCGACCCATGAAACGGTTGCAACGGGGCATGGCATAGGCATGAAAACGGGGCGCGGCCAACTCTTGCAACAACTGGGTGCGCAAGGGATCGCTTACCCGCTCGTCGGCATCCAGGCAAAACACCCAATCATGGGTCGCCTGCGTCACGGCATACTGTTTTTGCGGACCATAACCCAGCCAGCTCTGCGTGACCACCCTGGCCCCGGCGGCACGGGCCATCGCCACCGTCTCATCCCGACTGCCCGAATCGACGACGACAATCTCATCGACAAAATCCAGACTGGCCAGACAATCGGCCAGGACAGCCGCCGCATCACAGGTGATGATCACCGCCGACAAGGGAAAAGGGGCCATGCGCGCAACCGTCTCCTTCACGTGAGGGATCCCAATACCGACCAGACCCGCTCCGGGGAGAGGGCACCCCAACAGGGGGGAGGATCGCCCAGGGGACAGACCCGCTGGAGACAGGCAAGCCGGTCACACGCCCCCTGCAACCAATGCGAATTCGGCCCAACCGTGCCGGTGCGGTGGGGATTGGTGGGACCATACAGCCCGACCACAGGAACCCCCAGGGCCGCCGCCAGATGGCCCGGTCCCGTATCCACCGCCACCACCGCCTGGGCCGCCGACAACCAGACGGCCAACTGCGTCAGATCAGCCCTGGGTGCCACCCGGATCCGCCCCGGTGCCAGACGGGCAATCCGTTCCGCCCGCGCCCGCTCCTCGGCATTCCCCCAGGGCAACAATACCCGATGCGGTGCCGACAACCGGGCCAGTTCCCACCACAGGCCCTCCGGCCATTGCTTGCTGCTCCAGGTGGTCCCGTGCAGGAAAACATAGTCATAATCCGCCCCTGTTTCCAACCCCTTCCGGCGCGGGAAACGGACCGTCAGACCATAATCGGGGGGCGAGTCCGGCAGCGGATACCGCAAGGCCGCCGCCAGCAACTGGCGCAACCGGGGCACGGCATGTTGCGCCCGGTCGATGGCCAACGGTTCCTGATACAACCAGGCCGCCCACGACTCCCGCGCCGTCTGCCGGTCAAAACCGATCCGCCAACCACGGGCCAACCGGGCCATGCAGGCACTCTTGAACAGACCCTGGGCATCCACCACCGGGGCGTAGGCGGTCGCCCGCAGGGCACCCAAAAACCGGTGCACCTCCCCGGACCGCAGGGCCGACCAGGGGGTTTTGCGCCAGCGACGCAAGGCCACCGGAATCACCCGCTCCACCCCCTCATGCCACCCCGCCACCTCGGCAAACGACTCCTCCACCACCCAATGAAAGGTCAACTCCGGCCGCTGCTGCCGGGCATCGCTCAACGCGGGCAACAGATGCAATACATCTCCCAACGACGAGGTCTTGATCAGGAGAACCGTCTGCTTCATCCCCAGGGTTCCTCCCCAACGGCCAGCAACCGGCGCACCCGCTCCGACAAAACGGCATACGGGGCAACCCGCGCCGACTGAAGGGCCGCCATGGGCATCCCGACCGGCCACAGACTGCCATCCGGGCGGGAACGCCAACGGGCATGAAGCCAGTTGTACTGCTCGGCGTAGGTGTGGATCCACCCCTCAAAACAACCATTGATCCGGGTGGTCATGGCCACCTCATCCTCATCGGCCAATGGCTCCAGAAACGGCGCGCAGCGGACAAAAACCCGTCCGGGTCTCTCCCGCAGACAGACCATCGGCACCACCGGCGATCGAAACCGCCGGGACAACCGGGCCGCCCCCGCCGGACACATGGCCGGAATCCCCAGAAAAGGGGCCACAATGCCATCCCGACGCTGGTTGATGTCGGTCATCAACACCAGTATTTGCCTCTCCTGCAACACCCGCAGCATTTTTCGCGGCTCGTCCCGTCGAATCCACTGCACCCCATAATGGGCACGAACCGCCTTGAATGCCTCTTCGCTCAAGGGATTGTTGGCATGGCGGTAGACGACATGAATGGGAAAGCCCAGGGCGGCAAACTGTTTCAACCCCACCTCCCACGAACCGAGATGGATGCCGCAAACAATGACGCCCCGGTCCAGACGAACCGCCTCCTGCAATGACTGAAAAAACGGCTCCGGCTGACTCTCTGCCCATTGAAAGGTGTCCCGGCGCAGACCATCCACATGGCTGTATAACATATTCTCGAAGGCCATTGCCGCCAGTCGGTGGCGTTCGGTGGCGGTCAGGTTCGGCCCGTAGACCCATTGCAGATTGGTGTTGGCCCAGCCCCATTCGGAGCGCAAAATCTGGCGCAACGGCCAGGCCAGGGCGCGAATGCGGCGATAGGCCGCCGGGAGATCGCCCCGCTGCAACCAGGCCATCCCCCCCCGCAACAGCCACCATTCCCATCGGTGCCGCCAGGTTGGCGCGGGCGCAGGATTCATGCGGGCGGGTATCCGTCCAGTTGTGCCAATACCCGTTCCACCGTGATGCCGGTCAGGCAATCGAGATGTTTTTCCGGGCAGACGCGGCGAAAACAGGGGGCGCACGGCAAGCCCAGGGAGATGACACGGGTATCGACCCCCAGTGGCGGGGTGTGGTGGGGATCGGACGAACCGAAGAGGGCAATCACCGGTCGCCCCAGGGCGGCGGCCACGTGCATCAGCCCGGAATCGTTGCTGACGACACACGTTGCCAGGGAGAGGAGATCCACCACCTCATCCAGGGTGGTCTGTCCGGCCAGATTGAGGCAGGCCGGACCGGCGGCGGCGGCGATTTGCTCGCCCAAAGCCCGCTCCTTGGCCGAACCGCAGACCACCACCCGCCATCCCCTGGCGATCAGGACTGCGGCCAGTTCGGCAAACCGTTCGGGGGGCCACCGTTTGGCGGGACCATATTCCGCCCCCGGACAGAGGGCCAACTGGGGGAGATCCCCTGGATCGGCCATCCAACGGCCCGCGGTGGCCAGTGCCCCAGAGCGGGAAGCCGTGAGGAGAGGGATCGGCAGGGTCGCGGGCAAGGATTCCCCCCGTGCCAGCCCCAGGGCCACAAAACGATCCACGGTGCGGGGCAATGCCTGTTTATCCAGGGGGCGGATATCGTTGAGCAACCCCCACCGCCATTCGCCCAGAAAGCCGGTGCGCTGGGCAATGCGGGCATGAAACGGGACCAGCGCGGCCTTCACGCTGTTGGGCAGGACGATGGCCTGACCGTACCGACCCCGCAACGACCGTCCGAGACGCCAGCGGGCAGCCAGCCCCAGTTGGCCATGTCCCACATCCAGGCTGAAGGCGTCACGCACCTCCGGAATCCGGTTGAGCAGGGGTTGGCTCCAGCCAGGGGCCACCACATCGATCGCCCGCTCCGGGAGATGCCGTTTCAGGTGCATGAAAAGAACCTGCGCCATCACCATGTCGCCCACCCAGGATGGACCTATGACCAGCACGGCCTCCGACGCAGGCACCCGTCATCCACCCCCGGTGGTCTGCATGAAGGCGTCAATCCCCGCTTCCAGAGAGGTAAAGGGCCGGGTAAAGCCCATCTGACGCAACTGGCCCACGTTGGCCTCGGTAAAGTTTTGATATTTACTGGCCAGTCCCTCCGGCATGGCCTTGTAGCGAATATCACCCTGGCCCAACCGTTTGATGAGATGGTGGGCAATATCGTTGAAGCGGCGGCTGGCACCGGTCCCGACGTTGCAAACCCCCCGCAGCCCGTTCTGCCGGGCCAAAAACAGGTTGACCGCGACCACATCAGAGACCGCGATAAAATCCCGTCGCTGTTCCCCGTGGCCATAGCCCCCCGACCCCTCAAACAGATGGGCCACCTGGTTGGTCAGGAGTTGCTGATGGAGTTGATAGACCATGGAGGCCATGCGCCCCTTGTGCTGTTCCCGTGGGCCGTAGACATTGAAATAACGCAGGCCGACCACCGTACTCTGGATGGGCGCAGGCCACTGCGCCACATAACGGTCAAAGAGCAGCTTGGAATAGCCATAGACATTCAGGGGTTGTTCATGATCGGGATGTTCGACAAAAGTGGTACTCGCCCCATACACAGCGGCACTGGAGGCATAGATGAACGGCACGGCCTTGGCAAGCGCGAAGTGGAACAACGCCTTGGAATAGGTAAAATTATTGTCCATCATGTAGCGGCCGTCATATTCCATGGTGTCCGAACAGGCCCCCTGATGGAAGATGGCCTCCACCGGTTGGTCCCGGAAAGTGTCTTGGCGCAAATGGTCCCGGAATTCCGTCTTGTCCATGAAATCGGCAATGGTCAGGTCGCGCAGGTTCAGGAATTTATCCCCCCTGGTCAGGTTGTCCACCACCAGAATGTCGGTATCGCCCCGTTGATTGAGGCCCGCGACAATATTGGATCCGATAAAACCGGCACCGCCTGTGACAATGTACATGCAGCCATCTCCTTGTTTTTCAGTTATGCCTGCCTTGAATGTGCGCCA
>CAIWLA010000218.1 GCA_903913345.1 uncultured Magnetococcales bacterium
CAACAAGGTTGATGCCAGCACCACCAATGGCAAGGAAGGGCTGGTTGTTACCGGCAATGCGGTGTTCAAGGATGTTGTTGGTGGTACCACGAATTTGGGCAGTCTGCATGTCACCGGTACCACTGCCTTTAATGGGGCCACAGCGGTCACGACCGACAGTACGGGCGGTGGCACGGGCAACCAGACCTATGATGCTATGGTGACGTTGGGCAATAACCTTGCCCTGACGGCCACGGGGGTCGCGACCACCATTGCCCTCAACGGTGGCTTGACTGGCAGAGGTAAGAGCCTGACGATCAGTGCTGCTGGTGCGGTAAACCTGGGTGACGGCACCGGGAACGATTCCCTGGTCGGTTTGGGTGTGTTGGATGTGACTGGAGCGGGTGGAATTTCCATCGCCGCCACTGCTATCGACAGTACTGGATTTGCGCAGGAATATCACAATGCAGTGGTACTCAAGGCGAACAATTTTTCGAACACCATGACACTGACTGGCACCACCGTTACCTTTGACAATACGGTCAATGCCACCACCAAAGGCAAGGAAGGGCTAATCGTCACCGGTGCTGTCGGTTCCGGCAATGCGGTGTTCAAGGGTGATGTGGGTAGCGGAACGAACCTGGGCAGTCTCTCTGTTACCGGTGCCAGTGTCTTTAATGGAGCTACAACGGTCACGACCGACAGCACGGGCGGTGGCACGGGCAACCAGACCTATGGCGGTGCAGTGACGTTGGGTAATACGCTCGCCATGACTTCCACGGGTGGGAATATCGCCTTCAACAGCACATTGGATGGTGCCCAGCCTCTTTCGTTGACTGCCAGTTCTGGCAACGTGACATTCACAGGCGCGGTGGGTAGTGGAACACACCTTGGGGCCATCACCATTGTCAGTGCCAAGGATGTCACAGAATCAGCGGGCATCACCGCCGCCTCTTTGACCCAAACGGCGGGCACTGGCATGACCACATTGACCGGATTGGTCACGACCACCGGCGCGGTTTCGCTGTCGGGTGGCACCCTTTCGGTCAACAATGCCATTAATTCTGGCAGTACGGTGACGATCAGTGAAACCGGCACAGCGACATTATCGGCGGCCGGGGATATCACCTCCACAGGGGCGGTGCGCATCACCGCTGCCGGTGGCATCAGCACGGCGGGGGATGTGAAAACCACGAACAGTGCGATTACCTTTGCCTCGGCCACCACCCTGACCGGACCCGTCATCATCAGCAGCACGGGTGGTAATATCAGCTTTACCGATGCCACGCTGAACTATGCCAGTAACGATCCCAAGGATAATCGTGTCATTGTCGCTTCCAATGGTGGCAACATCACCCTGCGTTCCATCAAGGGCGGGTCCAACCAGTATCTGGATCTCCGGGCGGATAAGAACAGTATCTCCCCGGTCAATGCACAGGCCTATTATGCCTCGGGCACAGAAACCGGTGGTGCAATCCATGTGACGACCATGGATGTCTGGAATCTGACCGTTACGGGCTCCAGTGAAAGTCTCGGCACGGGGTTTGTCTGGAACAGCGATGGTGCCTGGATCAGCAGAAACAAGCCAGAATCCAATGGTTTTCCCACGCCCGCAACCGTGACACCCCTGCAAAGGTCCAGCAGACAGGCCACTGAAACCATCATGACGCCCACTAACCTGGACGCCCATATCACGTTTAACGACTATAATGTGACGGGCCGCTTGGTCGACAGTGTGAGCAGTTTCGCGGTGCCCGACCTGAGCAAGCCCCTCTCTGCCGACAGCCAGGCGGATTTGTTTGTGATCGCCAGCGATTCGCACGGGGCCGATGAGGGTGGTACGGCAGAAGATGCTGGTTTTGGCGTCGATTCGGACGAATCCGGCGCGCCTGGTAGTCCGCAACCATAAGAGAAAATCTGTACAACAGAGGTGCCGCCTGGGGTTGTCCCAGGCGCAACAAAAGCAGATAAGACCAGAATGGGGAGAGGGCAATTATGAAATTGCGTGGCATG
>CAIWLA010000219.1 GCA_903913345.1 uncultured Magnetococcales bacterium
ATGGACGGCAATCAGACATGCCGACCAAAATTATGGCTTTGTCAGATTTTTATTGTTTTTGTTATGGGAATAATGTGTTTGGCATGGTTCAGAATCTGGGTAGCAGAGAAACCACGCCCCAGCCTCACCATCGCCTTGTGCTGCTTGACAAACTCAAGCGGAGCATCACGAATGCCAATTTCGTTAGACATTCCGACTGGGTGGCCACAGGATCCTCTGCCCTCTACCAACCTGACAAAACGGAATACCCGTGCTCATGCTGACCGTGGGTTTGTGGTGGCCAATGGAGTTTTATGGGATGCCAGACAATGCCGCATCCGGCGATAGTGACTCTCCCAATAATCGCCGTTGACTGTCGCGTAGCTCAATCCTTGGCAGGGGTAACCCAATGAACAAGAAGTCGCCTAAACATGAATCAATGCAGACTATCGCCGGGGCGCAACTCGCCTGCAACCCACCGACGAATACGTCAGCCACTCTTCCCGTCGACAAACTTGAGCAAGAATTGAGTGTAAGACAGATCGAACTGGAGGTGAAGATTGAAGAGTTGCGTCTCAGCCAGATCGAGGTGGCGGCCTTGCGTGATCGTTACGCAGACCTCTATGACTTTGCTTCGGTGGGCTATTTAACCTTGACCGTTGGTGGTCTGATTGCAGAAGTGAACCTCCCTGGGGCCGCACTCCTCGGGATGGAGCGCGATAATCTGTGCGGCTATCAGTTTGCCCAGTTTATTATCACCGAAGATATCGCTATCTGGCACCGCTTTCTGTTTGTTGTACATCAGGAGGGGAGGCAAAGTTGCGAACTGGTGCTTCGGCGTTCGGACACGTCTGTCTTCCATGCTCACTTGGATGGCATGTGTCTGGAGGCCAGGGCAAACTCACCGGTCCTGGTGCGCATAACCCTCACCGATATCAGCGAACGCAAGCAGGCGGCGGAGGTGCTCCGACTCAGTGAATCCTGCTTCCGGGAGGCTTTCGAGACTGCCGCCCACGGCATGGCGCTGGTTTCCACGCAGGGCCAATTTCTCAAGACCAACCAAGCCCTGTGCGCCATCCTCGGTTATGAGGAGGAAGAGTTGCTGGCCACCGACTTTCAAGCTATCACCCATCTCGACGATCGGGAGATCGATTTGGCCTATATGCGCCAATTGCTGGCCGGGACTATTCCGGTCTACCAGAGGGAAAAACGGTGTTTCCATCGGGCTGGACACCTCATTTGGGTGTTGTTGAGGGTTTCTCTGGTCCGAGATGGCAATGGTCAACCGCTGCGTTGCATAGCGCACGTTCAGGATATTACCACCCAAAAAGTGGCCGAGGTGGAACTGTTGGCTGCCAAGAACCAATTGGAACTGCAGGTGGAGTGCGTCAACCGCATCCAGAGCCTGTTTATCGGAAAATCCCATCCCAATGAGGTCTTCAATACCCTGCTGATGGAGGTTTTGCGTCTCACTGCCAGTACCTACGGCTTTATCGTCGAGGTGCGGCAGGATCTGCAAGGGGGCTCCGGTTTCCAAACCCTGGCCATCTCCGGTATCGTCCAGGATGAAATAACCAATATTAATTCAGAGCATAACGCCTTTTCCGGGTTTCAATTCACTAAGACGAGCGGCAAGTGTGCCGAAACCATTCTCAGCGGTCACCCGGTGATTGCCAACGACCTGTCCGCCAATCCCAACCATTGCGCTCTGCCCCTGAGCCATCCGCCACTGCAGGCCCTCCTGGAGGTTCCCATTAAGCGAGGTGAGAACATTGTGGCCGTGTTGGGGCTGGCCAATCGCCCGAACGGTTATGACACCGACCTGGTGGCCTATCTGGAGCCGGTGGTATCGGCCTGCGCCCAACTGGTCGAAGGCTATCGGATTCGCCGGAAGAGAGCCGAAGTCGAGGAAAAATTGCGGGAAAGCGAACAGA
>CAIWLA010000220.1 GCA_903913345.1 uncultured Magnetococcales bacterium
CCCGTCGAACAGGCCCATCAATGGCCGCCAGGGAGCCACTTGATCAAGCCAACGATGAGGGTCACCTGGGCGGCGGATACACCAAACATCCATTTGATAATCTCTGCTTTGCCATCCACCAGTTTGACTTCAAGCTCTTTGATCTTGAGTTCAATCTCTTTGATGTCGCGCTTGGTGGCCAACGTATCCTGGCGACCCTCTTCCACCTGCCGTATGGCCGTGGCAAACGCCTTGGCCTGACCCTTGGCCTGTTCATCCGGTACACCAACGGCTTTGAGTTGCTCGGTAAATTCTAACGTATCGAAGGGGATGGCGACCATTGTTCGGCTCCTTGTTCGGCATCGGGATGGGAGCAGACTACCAGAATGAATTAATAAAAGGCAACGAAAAATGGCAGAAGGGGTGGCACGATGACGAGACGGAGAAAAATGGCGGATGAATGGCCGTTTTTGCTTGCTTGTTTTTGGGGAATTTGCGATCATCCGGGGAATGGTCAACCGGGCGGCACACCCGGCTGGCCGCTGCTTAGACTCCGTTCAGCAGATCAATGATCACATCCAGGAGCCGTGTCAGCAGCTCTTGGATGACGTACATGATGAGTTTCTCCATCATGGCGTGCCTCCTTTTTTCCCGTGCGGCCTATGGTTGCCGTCCGCACTCTGCCGGCCACACGGTTCAGGCGGTGTGCGGACGGGGGAAATGAGCCTGCATTGAAAGTAGCAGAACAGGCCGTCAACGGGAAGGAAAGATCAAGAAAGACCCTCGACAGAACTGTCCGAGGGTCTTTCTGTCTGCGCAGTCTGCCGCATCCCTGGTGCCAAAGACGATGACGGCTCGCCCTTTTTTTCCTCGCCCGGTGTCGGCATCAAAGCCTGGTCATCCTCGAACAGAATGCGCTGGGCCGGTCCCTCCAGATCCTCGAATTGACCGGTCTTGACCGCCCAGATCATCAATATCAGGCCGAGCAGGCCGAGCATCAAGGCCAGGGGCAGCAATAAATAGAGGACATTCATGATCGGCGTCTCGTCAGGGAAAGGGCGTTGCCGATCACCAGCAGGCTGGAGATGGGCATGGCCACGGCTGCGGTCAGGGGATGGACATATCCGGCCATGGCCAACGGAATGGCAATCAGATTATAGACCAGGGAGATACCATAATTTTGCCGGATCACCCGCATGGTCCGCCGGGCCAGATCGACGGCCAATGCCACGGTAGCCACCCGACCGTTGAGCAGGACAATATCGGCCACCTCGGTGGAAATATCGGCCCCCCCCGCCATGACCAGGGCCACATCGGCCCGCGCCAGGGCGGGCGCATCGTTGACGCCATCCCCCACCATGGCCACCGCCGGGCGGTCTGCGGCCACCGCCGCACTCTGCAATGCCTGCACAAAGGCCTCCTTGTCCTCCGGCAACATCTCGCCATGAAAATGGGTTATCTGCAACAGACGGGCGGTCTCGGCCACCGTTTGGCGATGGTCCCCGGAGAGGAGGGTCACCGTCAGACCCATGGCCTGCAAATCGGCCACCCCGGCCTGGGCATCGGCCTTGACCCGATCGTTGAGGGCGAGCCAGCCTAATAACCGCTCTGGGCGACCACCAGGTGCTCCGCCCCTGGACCCCGCCAGGGGGGATGATCCCCCCTGGACCCCCTGGTTCCCTTCAGACACCGTACAGATCACCCAACTGGCCGGTTGCGAACCCGGCGGCTCCCCGACGGCCCGCCCCACCCGGATGATCCCCGTGGCCGTCTCTGCCGTCACCCCCAGACCGGGCTGGTTGTCTACCTGAATGGGGGGATTCCAGTACAGTCCCCGCTCGGTGGCCGCCCGGACAATGGCGCGTCCGATGGGATGTTCGGAATAATGTTCCGCCGTCGCCGCCTGTTGCAGCAGTTCCGCCTCGGAGACGCCGGGAGCCGGATAAAGGGTGGTCAACTGGACCGTTCCCATGGTCACTGTGCCGGTTTTGTCCAATACCATCTCGCCAACGCGGCTCAGGGACTCCAGTGCCGCCCCACCCTTGAGCAGAATACCCAGGCGGGCCGCCTCGCCGGTGGCCACCACCATGGCGGCGGGGGTCGCCATCCCCAGGGCACAGGGACAGGTGATGATCAGGAGGGCCACGGCATTCAGCAGAGCCTGTTCCGGCGCGACCAGGGACCAGCCGATATAGGTGGCCACCGCCAGCAGCAAAACCCCCCCGACAAACCAGGTGGCCACCCGATCCGCCAACCGCTGCGACGGCGGACGTTGCGCCTGGGCCAGCTCCACCAACTGGCTGATCCGCGCCCAGGCCGCCGATTCCCCCACCCGGTCGGCCTCCATCTCAAAGCCACCCTCCAGGTTTTGCGTCCCCCCCAGCACCCGCTCCCCCGGTCGGCGGGTGACAGGCAGACTCTCCCCGGTCAACAGGGATTCGTCCACGGCCGTCACCCCAACGAGCAACCGTCCATCGGCGGGTATTTTTTCGCCGGGCTTGACCAGGATCCGGTCGCCGACCACCACCTCGTGGATGGGCAACACCGACCAGATACCCGCCCGCCAGACGGTGGCCGTGCGGGGGGCCAGGGCCAACAACCGTTCGGTGGCCCCGGAGGCCCGTCGCCGGGCACCATTTTCCAGATAACGCCCCGTCAGCAGGATAAACAGGAACAAGATGACCGAATCAAAATAGACCTCTCCCCGTCCGGTCACGGTCGCCACCAGGCTGGTGCCGTAGGTGGCCAGTGCCCCCAGGGCAATCGGGAGATCCATCCCCAAAGCACCCAACCGCAGACTCCGCCAGGCCCCCTGAAAAAAGGGCCAGCCACTGTAGACAAAGATGGGCGTGGCAATCACCGCCGAGACGGTATGAAAATACTGTTGAAAATGGGGATCCATCCCCTGAAAATAACCGGCATACAGGGCCACCGCGATCAGCATGATGTTGGCCGCCCCAAAACCCGCCACCCCCAGACGCAACAGGAGATCCCGGTTGCGCCGTTGGTGCATCCCTTCGGCACTCTCCGGGTCATAGGGTTCCGCCCGATATCCCACCTGACGAATGGCCAGCAGGATGACCGACAGGCGCGTCTGTTCGGGATCCCAGCGCACCATCGCCCGCTGGGTGGCAAAATTGACCCGCGCCTCCACCACACCGGGCAGGGATTGCATGACCGCCTCATTCAGCCAGATGCAGGCCGCACAATGGATCCCCTGCAACAACAGGCTGGTCTCCCGGAATTTTCCCACCACGCGCACATGACGCGCCTGAAAAACCGCCCCATCATAGGCGGCCAGACGGTTGGCCTCGACCTCTTCCGGACGACAACCCTGTACATCCGTGCGCCGCTGATAATATTCATTCAGCCCGGTCGCCTGGATCCACTGAAACGCCCCCTTGCAACCGGGGCAGCAAAAGTGATACGTCACATCCTGGAAGGACAATACCGCCTCGGTGCCGAGGGGAATCGCCAGTCCGCAATGGTAACAATGGTCCTCTGGTGCCATACCTTTGCCTTTGAAGAACTGAACGGGATAACAGGAACATCCACTGTTGGGGCTTCGCCCCAAACTCCACCAGTGGCTTCGCCCCTGGACCCCACCAGGGGGAATCTTTTTTCCTGTTTGGCCCCCTGGACCCCTGTTCATATTAAAGAAAATCTGCCTGGGAGAAACTCGGTGCTGGAATGGACCCTACCCTTTTTGACTGGCCTGTTCAGCGCGGGACACTGCATCGGAATGTGCGGCGGCATCGTCGCCGCCTATTCGATGGGAACCGCCACGGAACACGGCACCCTGACGCCACACCTGCTCTATAACGGCGGCCGCATCACCAGCTACAGCCTGCTGGGTGGCCTGTTCGGTGCCATTGGCCCCCAGGCCGAGGCCGGTGGCCTCGCCCATCTGTTGTTCGGTGCCGTTTTGCTGACCTATGGCCTCGCCGCCCTGGGCGTCACCCGTCTGCAACGACTGGTCCACATGGAACCGCCCGCCTGGCTCTTTGCCCGCCTCGGCCCGCTGATCAAAAACAGCTCTGCCCTGCGCCCACTCCTGCTGGGGCTGGTTTCGGGACTGCTCCCCTGCGCCCTGCTGATGGCCATGCAAATCCAGGCCATGGCCTCCGGTTCCACTCTGGCCGGTATGCTCCTGCTCGCCTCTTTCGGTCTCGGCACCGCCCTGCCACTGTTCAGCCTGGGGCTGCTGACCACCCGCCTGACCCCCACCTCCCGACAGCGATTGATGCAGATGGCTGGCCTACTCATCCTGGTCATGGCTGGCCTGGAATTCGAGAAAAGCTGGCATCTGCTGACCAGCCCTGTTCCACCCATTGGCCATTGCCATGGCGGGGGATAAGCAGCCTTCCCGGATGGCTCAGGTCAACACGGCCTACGGATCGGCCTCTTGAGCCACATTCGGCAACGTCTCCACCTGATCGGGAATGCCGGAGAGAAAGATGGCGTTATCCTGGGCACCGATGAAGGCCAACGCAATATATTCCAACCAGTAGTGGGCCACCAGGCCATGTTTCAGAAAATCCCGCATCGCCTCGGTCACCGGGCGGGGTCGGGGCGGGCCTTTCAACAGGGGAACCATCCGGTGCAAAAAGGCCAACCACTCCTCCCTGGGACTCATCAGGATATAGGGTGTGGTGAAGGCAATATGGTAGCTGTAGCCCGGCAGGGGCGGCATCAACCGCACATACCACAACTGGCCCGCCTTGCCCAGATAACCGGTTGGCACATAGCAGTAGCAGGAGCGGTCATCGGTAATGTCGCGCAGGCGTATTTCTGAATCCACCACCCCGCAATGTTCGTAGATGCCCATGTGGGATTCCTGCATCGACTGGATGACGGCCAGGAGGTGGGGATCAATGTCCAGATCCTGGCCCAACTCCGCAATGCAGCCGCCCATCGTCTCTTGATCCTTGCCAAACAGCACATCAAAAAAGGCCCAGCAGGTAAAATAACTGCGGGTCAAGGGGCTGAAGGGGGGGCCGTCCGGCATATAGGCCGCCTCTGCATCGGAGACAATCCGCACAAACGGCTTCAGGACCGGGAGCATGGTCAGCTCTTCACACAACAGTGAAACCAGATTCTGGGCGGCAATATAGTGGGCATGCAGTGGATCAAACCCGCGTTGCAGCAACAATTCCAGATGGTGCAGATGGCTTTGATAGTCGTCGGAACGTTTTTTGGCGGCCAGATGGGCACCAAAATCCACAATGGCCGTACTGCGTGATTTTTCAAAGTTTTGTAAAATTTTTTGGGCGATGCGTCCCATGATTTCAGTTCCACTCCTCTGGCTGCGTGTGGTCTGGTCGTGACCACCGTTTCAGGCGACGCATCGGCCGGCTCCGATCACAGTATTTTTGAGCAGCATGGTGATGGTCATGGGGCCGACGCCGCCGGGGACCGGGGTGATGGCGGCCACCCGAGGCAAGGCCTCGGCAAAGGCGACATCGCCGCATAATGTCCCATCCGCCCGGCGATTCATGCCCACATCGATCACCACGGCACCGGGTTTGAACCAGTCGCCGCGAATCATTTCCGCCCGGCCGATGGCCGCCACGACGATATCGGCCCCCGCGATCAGCTCGGCCAGGTGGCGGGTGTGGGAGTGGCAGAGGGTGACGGTGGCCTGTTCGGCCAGCAACAGGAGTGCCATCGGTTTGCCCACAATGTTGGACCGTCCCACCACCACCGCCTGTTGGCCGTCCAGTTGGATGCCGGAAGTCTGCAACAGGACCAGGCAGCCCCACGGGGTGCAGGGTCGAAAGAGGGGTGCGCCGATGGCCAGCAAGCCGACATTGCGGGGATGGAAGCCATCCACATCCTTGTCCGGGGAGATCGCCTCCAGCACCCGTTGGGGGTGGATGTGGGCGGGCTGGGGCAATTGAACCAGGATGCCATGGACCGAGGGATGGTTGTTCAAGGTGTCGATCAGCGACAACAGGGCACCTTCGCTGGTCTCTGCCGGCAATTCATGGGAAAAAGAGGTGATGCCCACTTCGGCACAGGCCTGTTTTTTCATGCGGACATAGACCTGGGAGGCCGGATTGCTGCCCACCAGGATGACGGCCAGTCCGGGGGTTATCCCGTGTTCCGCCACCAGGGTTTGCACCTCTTCCCGCAGTTGCAGACGGATTTGCCGGGCGATCTCCTTGCCGTCGATTATTTTGCCCATGGTGGTACTCCGAAAAGCGGAATTGACTTGTGAAGGGGAGCATACCAGATCCGCCCGCACAAGTCACCAACTCCCGCAACCGATCTCCAGCGGACAGGATATCAACAGCCATCCAGAATGAGATCCGTTTATTGTACCACTCCGGGTGGCTGTCGAGACCCCCGCGACCATTTTTGACACCCGCTGGATCAGACAATCCCCCTGATCCGTTCAATTCTTCGCTTTTTTGACCGCCGACAGACGGAAAACCCTTGCAACAATCCGGGCGAATATGGTTGATTGACCATGGGTAACGGTTGGACGCACAGGCAGATGGATTGCTTCTCGACATGATTTTAATATTGCTTGAAATCAGGATGTTACATTATGACAGCAACCAGGGATTCCTTGACTCTCCTTTTGCCGGACAAAGAGACCGTGCTGAACAATCGGCAAGACCCGTATCTGTTTACGCGGGAGAAAATAGCCCGTACCTTGATCGATTATACCCTGCTCGATTCATACAAAAATTTTAATGCCGATGGTACACCCTATCCGTTTGTCTCTCCGAACAAATTGCGACCCGGAACAACGACCAACGCCAAGGAATACGAGCAGCAAAACAGCGCGTTGGTCATTCTCATCAACGGGATCATCCCGGAAAAGATGCGGAAAAATTTTCGTTTCCGGGAAGGCAACCGGCTGTACAAGGAAAATTTACTGGAGGTGGCACCGGACTTGCCGGAGTTGGATCAGTATAAATGGTCCATGCGTCACTCCAACCATGGCGGTTTTGCCGACTTGATGAAAATGTTGCTCCCACTGGATTATGCCTTGCTGGTGCAACGGGTGGAGGACGGAGATTCATGGCCTTTCGAGATGACCCACTTCCATGTCAAAGTGGAACGGTTGATGGATAATGCCATACTCGGTTTGGCGGCCTATCTGAATTATCTGGATCACTCACTGTATGAACAAGGTGAGGAATATGTGGATCTGCTGGAGAAAAAGTTTTTCGAGTATTTTAATTTTTATCATAACGCCTCCGGTCGCCGTTGTGCGGCCGCTTTGGCGGCGCAATTGTTGGCCTGGAAAAAGATTCCAGCCACCCTTTTCATCTCTTCCCAGCAGACACGCCGTTTGACCTTTCTCACCACCACCCAGACCAGTGAAGAGATCCAGGTTGAACAATATATATTGTTGAATGTGGATGATGAACTGAAAGATCAACTGACTCTGGCCAGCAAGGCATGGCCTATCGATCTGCACAAGGATTTTTTGTTTGAGGGTTCTGATAAAACGACCGTTGCAGTGTTGCGGGCACGATTCGAGCACACCGAAGCAAGTCGTCCCTGTGCCGTTGGTCAACCGATTCGAATGGTCAACCCTCGGGAAAAATGGATTCGGTTGAAAGATGAGGCACTGATTCCCCTGCGCGCCAAACAGACAGCCAACATTGGCTGCTCTTTGGTCTATCGCCGTCCGGCCTCCGATGCGGAAATGAAGTAAAAAAAGGGGCGCAAGTTATCCACAGGAAACGGTGGATAACCTGTTAATGAACTGTTGACAAATTGTGGAAAAACATCAAAAAATCAGGCAGGGGGAAAATCATCCCCGTTTCATGCACCAAAAGATCCCATCTTTTCCACAGGAAAAATGGTTTGAAAACAGGTTTAATTTCATTGAGTTGAAGTGTGCTGTCCACTTGTCCACAGCCCACTATTGCTACTATGTTTTTTAAAGATTTATAAAAAACAGATACAGGAAAAAACAGACACAGGAAGCGATCCAGGACTATCGCCTCGCCCAGCGGGGCGTTGCCCCGAACCCCACCAGGGGCCTTGCCCCTGGACCCCACCAGGGGGATGATCCCCCTGGACCCACAATAGTAAGAAACTATTGGAAAAAAAGGTGGTGGGAAGAGGATCAGAACCTGTAAAGCCGTCTATACCAACAGCGTTTTATAAAAGGTTTTCCATGCCAACAGAACCCACCCACCGTTTTTTACGCGCCTGTCAACGTCTCCCCGTCGAACAAACGCCCATATGGCTGATGCGACAGGCCGGACGTTATCTGCCGGAATATATGAAAGTCCGTCAACAGGCTGGAGACTTTTTGACGCTGTGCAAGAATCCAGAGCTGGCTACGGAGGTGACTTTGCAACCGGTGTGCCGTTTTGGTGTGGATGCGGCCATTCTCTTTTCCGATATACTGGTCATCCCGGAGGCCATGGGGATGGGCTTGACCTTTGGCTCCGGTGAAGGCCCCATTCTGGAACCGGTTTTGCGCTCTGCAGCCGATCTGGATCGATTGACTCCCGTGGATCCGGAAGATCAACTGGGTTATGTCTTGCAAACCGTCACCCTGATTCGTCGTGCCCTGAACGAAAAAACCCCCTTGATCGGTTTTTCGGGATCTCCCTGGACCCTGGCCACCTATATGGTGGAAGGCGGTTCCAGCAAGACTTTTCGCTATATCAAGGGGATGCTGTTCGATCAACCGGCGGTCTTGCATCGGTTGCTGGATCGCCTCAGTGGGGTGGTGGCCGATTATCTCAATGCCCAGATCGCCCATGGGGCGCAGGCGGTACAAATTTTTGACACCTGGGGGGGAGTATTGGGACCGCAGGAGTTTATGGAATTTTCTCTCCGCAGCATGCAGCAGGTGATCCAGCGTTTGCATCGTGTGGGACCAGACGGTCAGAAGGTGCCGGTCATCCTCTTTTCCAAAGGGTGCGGTGCCCAACTGGAGGCCATGGTGGAGAGTGGTTGTGATGTCGTCGGGTTGGATTGGACCACGGATCTGGGTTTGGCGCGTCAACGGGTCCAGGGACGAGTGGCCTTGCAAGGCAATCTGGATCCGGCGGTGTTGTATGCGGCCCCGGAGCGGGTTCGCCAGGCGGTTCGCCAGTTGCTCCAGGCCTATGGTCCCCATCCGGGTCATATCTTCAACCTGGGCCATGGCATGGCCCAGGATATGGACCCGGAGCGGGTGGTGGATCTGGTGGCGGCCGTACAAGAAGAGAGCCGCATCATATTGCGCACCTGAATAATCTTTTTACGATGGTGGGTCCAGGGGGATCATCCCCCTGGTGGGATCCAGGGGCAACGCCCCTGGTGGGGTCGGGGGCAAAGCCCCCGTCATGGTGCAAGATGACAAGGAAGGTTTCATGAACACCGAACACAAAAGACAGCGGGTTCTCTTCGATCGTCCATTGATCGAGCGATACAATCAATCGGGTCCGCGCTACACCTCCTATCCCACCGCGCCCCATTTGCATGAAGGATTCGGCCCGGACGACTTTCGTCGTGAGGTGGCCAGGACGGCTGGCGAGACCCCGCCGCGTCCGCTTTCCCTTTATGTGCATATCCCATTTTGCGATACGGTCTGTTATTATTGTGCCTGCAACAAGGTGGTCACGCCCGACCGGAGCCGGGCGGAGCGGTATCTTCAATCCCTGTTGCGGGAGGTGGCCGTGATGGGTGACCTTTTTGGCCGGGAGCGACCGGTGTTGCAGTTGCATCTGGGTGGTGGAACCCCCACCTATCTGGATTCGGAGCAACTGGGCCGCCTGCAAGCCGCCTTGCGCGACCATTTTTGGCTGATGGAGGATGACAGTGGGGAATATGGAATCGAGGTGGATCCCCGGGAGATGCCTTTGGGGGCCATGCAGGCGTTGCGGCAACTGGGATTCAATCGCCTGTCGCTGGGGGTGCAGGATCTGGATGAGGCGGTGCAAAAGGCAGTCA